>DATIWW010000142.1:0-9097 GCA_035519175.1 Terriglobales bacterium | reverse complement strand
TGTGGAGGCGGGCGCCGCCCTCGGCGGGCATGATCGCCAATTGCGGCGGCGTATTCGGACGGCCGGCGAGAAAGCCCGCCAGCAACTTGCCGTCGGGAGAGTAGCGAGGCACGCCGAAAGATTCCTGGGTCATCTGGGAGGGTGTTCCGCCTTCCAGCGAAATGCGCCACAGCACCCGGTTGGGCGCGCCGGCGGCCTGGCCAGGGCCGGTAAACACCACCCACCTGCCGTCGGGGGAGCAGTCGAGCCACGAGCCGTCGAGGCCGGACACCAGGAGAGTGGGATTGGATCCGTCTTCCTCGATCCGCCACAGACCCACCGTGCCCCCGCGAAAGGAAGCAAAGACGATGCGGCGGCCACAGCCGCTGGGAAGGAAGTTGATGTGGACGTCGGGGGTGAGAGTGGTGAGGCGTCCACTGGTAAGATCCACGGTCACGAGATCGCCTGCGACGTCTTCAACCGGGGCTCTTACCGCCACCAGGGTGCCGTCGGGCAGCCACCTCAGGGCGGGACTGAGCGGTTCGTTGGAAGTGATCTGGCGGGCCCCGGAGGTCGCGCCCTGGGGCGCTAGCCACAGATTCAGGGTGCCGGTGTCCTTGGTATCCACCAGCATGCCGCCATCGCTGGTCAGGTCCAGGCTGTCGAAGCCGTAGTCAGTCAGGTCATTGGTCAGGCGGCGCACCTCTCCCGTGGGGTAGGGCAGGAAGAAGATCTGCCCACGCAGTTCGCTGGGGTTAACCGCGGGGAAGACCAGCCCGCTGCCGTCTGCCAGCCACGCCGCGCGTCCCAGGGGGCCGGGATGCTTGTAGACCTCGCGCACGCTGCCATCTGCGGTGGAGACCGCCGCCAGGTAGAAGTGGCCGGTTCCAAGGTCCTGGCCGCTGACCACGATGACCTTGCCGTCGGGAGACCAGGCCGGTCCCAGCAGTTGCCAGTCGTGGGCGGAGGCCAGCACCCGCTCCCCGCTGCCATCCGCATTCGCAACCAGAAGATCGTTGGTGGACTTGCTGGGTACACCGCGCAGGAAAGCGAACTGCTTGCCGTCGGGCGAGAAGCTGATGGGGGTATCGATATCCCGGATGAGCTGGCGCTGCGTCCCGCCCAGCACCGGCATCTGGTAAAGGTAGTCCTCGTAGAAACTACTCTTCTCGGAGCGGGTGAAGTACAGGTAGTTGCCGTCGCGGGAGAAGCTGAGGCCGGCGAAGCGCACCACCGCCGGGGGAAAGATCTGGACGTCGCTGCCGGTGGCCACCTGGCGCAGCCACAGGCTGCGCTTCTCGCCTTCGGCGAGCAGGTAGGCAACATAGCGGCCGTCGGGCGAGATGGCCACCATGACCGCCTTGCCGTTGCTGGTGACCTGGGTGATCTTCATGTTCTCCAGGCTGAAGCCGCGGTGCCGCGCGCTCCACTGGTAGACCCCGACGCCCGCCGCCCCGAGCAGCATCAGGAAGACGACGATGCCGACGACGACCCACCCCTTGTGCCGCCGGGCCTCGCCCAGCACGACCGAGGCGCTGGAGGGCGCAGGCGGCACCACCGCGCCGGCGGACGCCGAGGCGGAGGCGACCGCACGCGTGCGTCCGGAACTGGTGTCGCGCTTCAGGCGCTTCAGCTCGGCGCGCAGATCGGCGGCGCTCTGGTAGCGCAGGTCGCGGTCCTTCTCCAGGGCGGTGTGGATCACCTCTCCCAGCTTGGCCGGCAGGGCGGGGTTGAAGGTCGCCGGTGCGGCCGGCTCCTTGTTCAGGATCTGGTCGAAGATCACGGCGGCGGTGTCGCCCTCGAAGGGCAGGCGGGCGGTGGCCATCTGGTAGAGCACGGCGCCGAAGGAAAACAGGTCGGTGCGCGCATCGAGTGGCTTACCGCGGGCCTGCTCCGGCGACATGTAGGAGACCGTGCCCACGGCCACGCCCGGGCTGGTGAGGTGCTCGCCGGGCACGGGCAGGGTGGGAGCGCCGGCGCTCACCGAGAGCTTCTGCTCGCTGGCCAGCTTGGCCAGGCCGAAGTCGAGGACCTTGGCCTGCCCGCGGCGGGTGACGAAGATGTTGCCCGGCTTGATGTCGCGGTGGATGATGCCGCCGGCGTGGGCGGCGTCGAGGGCGTCGGCGATCTGGATACCCAGCTCCAGCAGCTCGCTCAGCTCCAGCGGCCGGTGGCCGATGCGCCGGTCCAGGGGCTCGCCCTCCAGCAACTCCATGGCGATGAAGTGGCGGCCGCCGGCCTCCCCGACCTCGTAGATGGTGCAGATGTTGGGATGGTTCAGGGCAGAGGCGGAGCGCGCCTCCTGGCGAAAGCGCTCCAGCGCCTGCGGGTCCTGGGCCAGCTTCTCGGAGAGGAACTTCAAGGCCACGCGCCGGCCCAGGCTGGTGTCCTCGGCTTCGTACACCACTCCCATGCCGCCGGCGCCGAGCTGGCGGAGGATGCGGTAGTGGGAAACGATCTCTTCCGGCAAAAGTGAGCCCTCTGCCCCGGGCGGCACTATAGGCTGGCCTAGCGGGCCGAGTCAACGCGGGCCGGGCGGCGGCGCGGCGCGCCTCAGCGCGACTTGGCTTCTGGGCGTCGCCGCCCGTCGCCGTGTCGGCAGCCCCACAGTGTCTCAACGCGGACACGCCCCCGCCCGCTTCCCTGGGCTCGTAACTCCTTTGTCTTGAGCACATTCGACGATGGGCGGAGCCGTGCTCCTTCCCTGGGCAGCAGGATGCGAAAAGGAGGACGGCCATGAGGCGCATCGGCGACGCCTTCGACGCACGCCACGAAGCGGAACTCGTCCTGATCGAACTCTTCGCCCTCCTGGTTCTTCTTTTCCTGCTCGGCTCTGGGGCGGCGTCCAACCCCGTCTCCCCAGGCGTGGCGACGCCCGGCGCCGAGCCGGTCGTGGCCCCGGCTCCCGCCAAGCCGGTGAACCAGCCGGCGGCGCCTGCCCCGCCGGCCACGGTCGGGAAGCACACCTCCCGCCGGCGGCGAGTGGTGATCAGCATCCCCGACCGCAAGCTGGCGGTGCTGGACCAAGGCACGGTGGTGAAGGTGTATCCGGTGGCGGTGGGCGCGGCGGGCAGCCCCAGCCCGAGCGGTGACTTCACGATCGTCTGCCGCGCGAGCGACCCGGCCTACCGGCACAACCGGCAGTTCATTCCGCCCGGCAAGAAGAACCCCCTGGGGGCGCGTTGGCTGGGGCTCAGCAAGGCGCATTACGGGATCCACGGCACCAACGACCCGGGCTCGATCGGCCACGCCGCCTCGCACGGCTGCATTCGCATGAACAACCAGGATGTGCGGGAACTTTTTGCGCAGGTCGAGGTCGGCGACGGGGTGGAGATCCACAGCCAACGCGATCCCGGCATGGAAAAGATCTTCGGCGAGCCGGCGCCGGTGGAAGAAGGCGCCTCGACCGAAGACGCGAGCGAACAACTCTAGGGAGAAGCCATCATGCAAGCTACCGAGATGCTGCTGGGTTTGGGATCGGGAATGGCGCTGTCGCTGGGTCTGGGACTCTTGCTGGCCCGACTGCTGTGGGGCGGGCTGCTGCGCGCCATGTGCGTGAGCATGAGCAGGGCGCAGCGGACCGCCGTCTCACCCGAGATGCCCGCCGCCCTGGCGACCGGCGGCCGCCGAATCTGGAACCCGAACCTGGGCCGGGCTTCGGCCCGTTGAGAGAAAGGAAGGAAGGCCATGCTGTTCTTCAAGTATGTGATGGTCCTGACCGGGGTAGGACTGCTCATCGTCGGAGCAGGCATCATGCTGTACGACGCGTACTTCGTGGTGGATTTTCGGCGCCGCGTGGCCCGGGGCACGGCAGAGAACCTGCTGCCGCCCGGGCCCGTCCGCTGGCGGCGTGCCGGAAAGCTGGCCGTGATCGCCGTCCTGCCTCTGCTGCTGAGCCAGAGCATCGTGGTGGTGCCCAGCGGCATGGCGGGCGTGCGGGTCAGCCAGATCTCCGGCACCCGGCCCGGGACGCTCTATCCCGGCGTCCACCTGGTGAAGCCGCTGGTAGAGCAAGTCGCGCTCTTCGACACCCGTGACCAGCTCTTCTCCACCGCCGCAATCGAGCCGCCCAAGAAAGAAGGAGCCGCCGCGCCCGAGGTCCTGAAGGTGCAGGCGCGCGAGGGGCTGAACCTCGGCCTGGCGGTGACCGTGCGTTACCGCCTGGACGCGCGCCGGCTCGACTTCATCCAGAACACCTTGCCGCAGCCGGTGGACAAGGAGATCGTGCCCGCGGTGGTGGCCTCGGCCTTCCGCGAGACCGTGCCCAACTACACCGTCCGCGACGTCTTCGCCACCCGGCGCGAGGAGGTGCGGCGCCGGGCCGCCGACCAGATCGCGCAGAAACTGGGCGCCAGCGGCATCGTGGTCGAAGAGGTCATGCTGCGCGACATCCAGCTTCCCCCGGAATACGCCAAAGGCCTCGAAGGCTTGCTGCTCAAGGAGCAGGAGAACGACCGCATGGGAGTGGAGACCGAGATCCAGCAGAAGCAGGTGCGCATCACCGAATTGCAGGCGGAGGCGGAGAAGGCGGCGCAGGTGAAGCACGCCGAGGGCGAGGCCCAGGTACACGTGCTGCAGGCGAAGGCCGAAGCCGACGCCATGCAGTACACCCTGCCGCTCAAGCAGAAGCAGATCGAGCAGTCGCGGCTGGAGGCAGAGGCGCGCAAGGAAGCCACCATCAAGAACGCCGAGGCCGACGCTGCCGCCAAGGTCATCGACAGCAAGGCGGAACTGGAGCGCCGCAGATTGCTGGCCGACGCCGAAGCCAACCGCATCCGCGTGACCGCCGCCGCCGACGCCGAGCGCCTGCAGTCCGAGGCCGCCATCCTCAACAAGAGCCCGCTACTGATCAACAAGATCATCGCCGAGCGCCTCTCCGACAAGGTGCAGATCATGATGGTGCCGACCGACGGGAAATTCTTTTTCACCAACGATGTATTGCAGGGCATGAGGGCCGGCCAGACGAGCGGGCCCTCCGACGACCCGTCCGGGCACGGCGACGGGCGGCGATAGCGGCTCGCGACCCGCGCCTAGAGAAAGGAAGGAAGGCCATGTTGCTCCTCAAGGTGGTGGTAGTGCTGGCGGGGATGGGGATCTTGGTGGTGGTTGCGGGACTGCTGCTATACGACGCGTGCCTGGCAGTCAACTTTCAGGGCCACGCGCCCCGGAGCAAAACCGAGCGACCGCTGCCGTCGGCTCCCGCTTTCCCCCGGCCGACTGTCTTCCTCTACCAGCGGGCCTTGGCAGCGCACGCCGCCCAGCCCGTGGATGTCCGGGTGCTGAGGATCCGGCGGCGCGTGCGCGCGCTGCGCCGGGCCGCGACGAGTTAGGTTCCGCCGGCTAATCCAAAAGGTGGCCTCGCCTCCGCCGCGGCGGGGCCACCTCAGCCGGCGGGTTCGACCAAGCGGCAGAGCACAGGTAGCGTGGCAACAGCGGCGGCTGGAGCCTTTGCTATAATCCGGCCGCGATCTCCCGCACGCTCCAGAAAGGCGCCGGATGCGCTTCCCGCGAGTCCTTCCCCTGTGCTGCGCCGTGCTGCTGGCGCTGGGAGGCGCGCTTCCCTGCCACGCCGATCCCCTGGAAGACGCCGCCCGCGCCCTCGCCCGCGACATCGTCGCCAGGACCGGCCCCGGCACCGCCATCGCGCTCAACTTCCGGAACCTGTCTTCTTTAGGCAACGGGGACGCGGCCGAGGTCCGCCGCGCCCTGGAGAGCGAGCTGCGCCATCGCCAGGTGCAGCTGGTGCCGGCGGAGCGCGCGGTGGGCGAGGTGAGAGTCACGCTGGCGGAGAATCCCGCCGGCTACCTGTGGGTGGCGGAGGTGCGGCAGGGCAACTCGCGCGGCCTGGTGATGCGCACCGTGGCGCGGTCGAGCGCATCGCCGGCGCCGCGGCCGGCCAACTCGCTGGTCATCCAGAAGACCCTGCTCTGGCAGCAGAGCACGCCCTTCCTCGATCTGGCCCTGCTGGAGCCGGCACACGGAGACGCGCGCCTGCTGGTCCTCGAGGCCGCCCAGGTCTCGCTCTATCGCATGCAGGGCGGACGCTGGCAGTGGGAAGAGGCAGCGCCGACGTTGCAGGCTTCCGTCGCCGCGCGCGACCTGCGCGGGCGCTTGTGGCTGCATTCCGATGCGGTCTCCTTCGACGCCTACCTGCCGGGCGTCTCCTGCAGCGGAACGGTGCAACCTGCACTCACGCTGAGCTGCCGCGCCGGCGACGATCCCTGGCCGCTCGGGCCTGCGTCCAAGGACTCGCTCGCCGCCTTCTACGGCTCGGGACGCGACTTCTTTTCCGGCGCACTGACCGCCGGCAACAACCGCAACGCCAATGTGCCGCCGTTTTACTCGTCGGCGCCGCTGGGAAACGGCTGGGCCTTCACCGGGGTCGACGGCCAGGCGCGCTGGATGAACGGGAGCGGTCCCCTGCTTCCCCTCAGCCTGCACTCGGGCAGCGAACTGGCGGGCGTGGCCAGCGGCTGCGGCGCGGGCGCGCAAGTGCTCGCCACCGGGCGGGGCGACTGGGAGGCGCCCGATTCCGTCCAGGCCTACGAACTGGCCGGGCGCGACCTCGCTGTCGCGGGTCCGCTGGTCTCCTTCGACGGTCCGGTGCTGGCGCTCTGGACCGAAGCCGATACCCGCACCGTCCTGGCGGTGTCTTACAACCTGAAGACAGGGAGCTATGAGGCGCATCGTCTCGCCATTGCTTGCAGCCAGTAGCCTGCTGCTGTGCCTGAGCGCGGCCGGAGCGACTCGCCCGCACTACGGCGGGCGGCTACGGGTGGAGATGCGGGCTACGCCCAACTCGCTCGATCCGACTGCGCCGGAGCGCTACGCGCCCTACGCCGTCGCCCGCGCGCGCGTCGCCGAACTGATCTTCGACCGCCTGGTGCGCCTCGACGCCACCGCCCAGCCGCGACCCCAATTGGCTACCGCCTGGCAGCACGACGCCGGGTACAAGCGCTGGGAGTTCCAACTGCGCCCGGGGGTGAAGCTACACGACGGCTCACCGCTGACGCCGCAGATCGTGACCGAGGCGCTCGCCGCCGCCAACTACGGCTGGCGCGTGCGGGCCACGGCGGACACGGTGATCGTCGAGTCCGACTCGCCCCTGCCCGGCCTGCTGGCCGACCTGGCCACCACCCGCTACTCCATCCTGAAGCGCGACGGCGACCGCCTCATCGGTTCCGGGCCCTTCCGCCTCACGGAATGGCAGCCGGGCCAGCGCGCCCTGCTCGCCGCCAACGACGACTACTGGTGCGGGCGGCCCTTCCTCGACGCGGTCGAGATCCAGATGGGGCGCTCGCTGCGCGACCAGCAGATCGACCTGCAGACCGGGCGCGCCGACGTGATCGAGGTCGCTCCCGACCAGGTGCGGCGCAGCGCGCAGGCGGGGCAGCGCATCCTGCAATCTCCCGCCGTGGATCTGGTTGCATTGGTTTTCGTTCCCGGGACAGCGGCCGCCGATGACGCCCGCCGGCGCGAGGCGGTGGCGCGCTCGCTCGACCGCGACGCCATCACCAACGTTCTGCTGCAGCGGCAGGGTGAGCCCGCCGCTTCCCTCCTGCCGCAATGGATGAGCGGCTACGCCTTTCTCTTCCCTGCCGCGCCCGACCTGCCGCGCGCCCGGCAACTGCGCGCGGAGCTTGGGGCCGCCCTGCCCCTCAGCCTGGCCTACGATTCCGCCGACCCACTGGGACAGGCCATCGCCGAGCGCGTCGCGCTCAATGCCCGCGACGCCGGGCTCACCGTGCGGCCCTTCGGCGAACTGATGGCGGCGCGTCCCGGCAACGCCGACGTCCGCCTGGTGCACGTGCGCCTGGGCTCGGCCGACCCAGGGACGGCGCTGGCCGAGGTCGCGGCCGCGCTCGAACTGCCACCGCCCGCGCGTGGCCCCGGCCTGGCCGATCCCCAGCAGCTCTATGAGTCCGAGCGCGGCTTGCTCGAGGATTTCCGCGTCGTGCCGCTCTTTCACCTGCCCGAGGCCTACGCGCTCAGCCCGCGTGTGCATGACTGGACGGAAGGTGCCGCGGGCGGCTGGCGTCTGGAAGACCTCTGGGTCGAGGGCGCGCCGTGAGCTTCCGCGGGAAATTGCTGGCGCTGTTCACCGCTGCCCTGGTGCTGGCCGTGGGTCTGGTGGCGGTCATCGTCTCCGACGCCACCCGCCGCGCCTTCGAGCACGCCGATGAGCAGCGCACCGATGCCCTGGTGGCGCAGTTCCGCCGGGAATTTGCGCGCCGCGGTGGCGAGGTCAGCGGGCGCGTGGCCGCGCTGGCCGCCGCCGAGCCCACCTTGCGCATGGCCATCGAGCTCGCCGGCCCCAACCCCGATCCCGCGCCCTACGTCAACGAAGCCGCCGCCATGGCTGCCTCCCAGCAGCTCGACTTTCTAGAGATCGTGGCCGGCGACGGCGCCATCGTCTCCTCCGCGCAGTGGCCCGCGCGCTTCGGCTATCACGAGGACTGGGTGACACAGACCGCCGACTGGAACGCGCACAGCGCCTTCCTGCGCGCCGAGCCATTGCCGGGCGGGCCGGTGCTGGCGCTGGAGTCGGTACGCGTGGTGCGCGTCGCCGACAAGGACCTCTATGTGGTGGGCGGCGAGCGCCTCGACCGCGAGTTCCTGGGCACGCTCACTCTGCCTCTGGGAATGCGCGCGCTGCTCTACAGCAACCTGGGACCGGGCTTTGCGCCGGGAGCGGTCACCGACGCCGCCGGGCCCGTCCCCACGGCGCAGAAGCTGGCGCCGCTGATCCAGCAGGTACAGCAGCAGCGTCAGGCCGCCATGGTCACCGTGGACTGGGACGGCGAGCCCGCGGACTCCGAGGTCTTCCACGCCCTCCCGCTGATGGGCCGGCAGGATGAACTGCTGGGCGTGTTGCTGGTGGGCAGCTCGCGCCGCGATGCGGTGCTGCTCGACCGCTACATCCGCTCGGTCGCGCTGCTGGTGGGGGGAGCGGGGATCCTGCTGGCCCTGGCGCTGAGCGGCTGGATGGCGCGGCGCGTCACCCGTCCGGTGGAACAACTGGCGGAGGCGGCCAACGAAGTGGCGGCGGGGCGCTGGGAGACCCACGTGCCGGTGTCGTCCGCAGATGAGCTGGGGCAGCTTGCCGCCGCCTTCAACC
>DATIWW010000141.1:0-6390 GCA_035519175.1 Terriglobales bacterium | reverse complement strand
GGCCCGCTGATAGTCCAGCTTGGCCTGCTCCAGTTGCGCCTGGGACTGCTCCAACTGGGCCTGCGCCGTCTTCAAGCCGGCATCGGCAGCCACCGCGTCGGTGCGCGCCGCATCCAGTGCGGCCCGGGTCGCGGCCACGTCGGAAGCCGACTGCACGTTCTCCAGTTGCGCCAGCATCTGGCCCTTCTTCACGTGGTCGCCTTCCTTGACGTACAGCTTGGTGATCTTGCCGAAGGCGTTGGCCCCGATGTTGACGTAGTTCTTGGGCTTGATCTCGCCCGAGGCGGTCACCACCGAAGCCAGATCCTCGCGGCTGACCTTGCCGGTCTGCACCGCCACCACGTTCTTCCCGCTGAACGAGAGCGTGCCCACCACCACCAACACGACCGCCAGCACGATTCCGGCGATCAGGATGATCTTCTTTTTGCTCATGGAACCTCTACCTCACAAGCGCCACAGCCCCGGGGCGCACAAGCTCCGGCCCCCTCTTCGTGATACGGAGGATCCGCCCGAAAAGTTTCCCGGCAAGACACTTCCGGCTTGCCCCTGGGGTTGTCCTGCGCTTCTGCCTAGCCGATTATAGCGACTGGCTTGCCCCTTGCCTACCCCCGGGATCGCTCTTTGCCAGCGGCCGCGCTCTTCTTTCCCCCTTTCGAGTCTTGCGCGCCAGCAGGCAAATACATACAATTTAAGGGCCCATACCCTACGCCCAGGAGCGCTTCGTCCATGCGGTCTAAAGCCTTCATTTTGCGGTTCTTGATGACAGTGCTGGCCGGCCTCTTGGCGCTGGCCGCCGGCGCTCTGGCGCAAGATCAGCCGGCCACCTCCGGCACTTCCGCCAAGGAGGCGCAGGCGCCCAAGGACGCGGCCGCGCCCTCCCCGGCGGACTCAGGCCAGCAGTCCGACCCCCTGAAGCGCCCGCTCAGCGACAAGCAGCGCAAGAAGAACCAGAAGGCCCTGTACAAGGAGTTGAGCGACGCCGACAAGAAGTGGCTGGACGAGGACGTCCGCTGGATCATCACCGACGAGGAAAAGGCGGCCTTCCTCCAGCTCAGCAACGAGGAGGAGCGGGAGCAGTTCATCGAACAATTCTGGCTCCGCCGCGATCCCACCCCCGACACCGAAGAGAACGAGTACAAGGAAGAGCACTACCGCCGCATCGCCTACGCCAACGAGCATTTTGCCGCCGGTATTCCCGGCTGGAAGACCGACCGCGGCCGCATCTACGTCATGTACGGCCCTCCCGACGAGATCGACTCCCATCCCAGCGGCGGCTACTACCAGCGCCCCCAGGAGGAGGGCGGCGGCGAGACCTCCACCTACCCCTTCGAGGACTGGCGTTACCGCTACATCGACGGCATCGGACAGGAGGTCGAGATCGAGTTCGTCGATACCTGCTCCTGCAACGACTATCACATGACCCTCGACCGCTCGGAGAAGGACGCGCTCCTGCACACTCCCAACGGCGGCCTCACCACCTATGAACAGATGGGGCTCTCCAACAAGGCCGACCGCTGGAACAACGGCCTGGAGGCCATCGGCCAGGGTCCCTTCAACAGCAAGATGCAGGGCAAGGACCAGTTCGACCGCCTCATCAACTTCGCCAAGCTGCAGGCCCCGCCCCAGATCAAGTTCAAGGACCTGGCCGAGGTGGTCAGCCACAGCATCCGCTACAACCTCCTGCCCTTCAGTTGGCAGGCGGACTTCGTCAAGGTCACCGCCGACACCGTGCTGGTTCCGATCACCATCCAGATCAAGAACAAGGATGTCACCTTCGTCACCAAAGATGGGGTCGCCAGCGGCGTGGTCAACATCTTCGGCCGGGTCAGTACCCTGACCGGCCGCATCGCCCAGACCTTCGAAGACACGGTCAAGGTGGACGTTCCCGCCGAACTGCTGGCCCGCACCCAGGAGTCCTCCTCCGTCTACTGGAAGGCGCTGCCCCTGCGTCCCAACCGCTACAAGGTCGACCTCGTGCTCAAGGACGTCAACGGCGACCGCATGGGCACCGACAGCCGCGGCCTGATGGTCCCGGAGTTCGGGGACGACCGGCTGGTGGCCTCCTCCTTCATCCTGGCCGACCAGATGGAGCGGGTGCCGGCCAAGAACGTGGGCACCGGCAACTTCGTCATCGGCGACACCAAGGTGCGTCCCCGCGTCGTGCCCAACGGCCAGACCGCCAGCTTCCGCCGCGACGAGCACATGAACTTCTGGCTGCAGATCTACAACCTGGCCATGGACGAGCAGACCAAGAAGCCCTCGGCCAGCATCGAGTACGACATCGTCAACCTGGCCAACAACAAGCAGGTCGTCCACTCCGTGGAGAGCACCGACCAGATGGGCAACGTCGGCAGCCAGCTCACCCTGGAAAAGAGCCTGGCCCTGAACAGTCTGGAGCCCGGCTTGTACCAGATCACGGTGAAGGTGGACGACAGGGTGGCCAAGCAGAGCATCGCTCCCACGGCCAAGTTCACGGTGCAGTAACGCCCTCGCAGGCAGCTCCCGGGTGGGCATGAGCGCGCTTCGCAAATTCGGATGGCTGGCGGCGCTGCTGGCTCTGGCGTTGCCCGCCGCCGCCGCCGGCAAGCCCGGCTCGATCTCCGGGTGGGTGCGCGACTCGCACGGCGTTCCCCAGATGGGCGCCGTGGTCGAGATCTTCTCCGCCACCTCGCCCGCGGTGCGCGTCTTCACCGACGCCGCGGGCCATTACTCTGCCCGCGAGCTGCTCCCCGGCAACTACAGCGTCAAGGTGAGCGCCGCCTCCTTCCTGCCCTCCTTGCGGGAGGACGTGCCCTTGACTGCGGGCGGCCACCGCGTGGTCAATCTCACTCTCAACACCCTGTTCGAGGCTTTGCAGTTGCTGCCCCAGCAGCGCCCCGCCGCCCAGGAGGACGACGAGTGGAAGTGGACCCTGCGCTCGGCCGCCAACCGCCCCATCCTCCGCCTGCGCGACGACGGTCCTCTCGTGGTCGTCTCCCGTTCCGAAAACCAGGACGATCGCTCCTTGAAGGCGCAGGTAGTCCTGCTGGCGGGCTCCGACTCCGACGGCTACGGCGGCGGCTCCGACATGAACACCGTCTTCAACGTCGAGCAGTCCCTGTTCGCGGCGGGCACCCTCTCCTTCGACGGCAGCCTGGGGCGCGCCCCGGGCAGCCCGGCTGGCGCCTTGCGCGCCTCCTACTCGCACCGCCTGCCCGATGGCTCGCGGCCCGAGATCGCGGTCAGCTTCCGGCGTTTCGCCTCACCCGGCCTGGATCAGCAGGAGGCCGCCCTGCAGGCCCTGGCCGTCTCGCTGCGCGACGAGACCGCCATCGGCAACTTCCTGGAGTTTCAGTACGGCGGCGAGTTCCAGGCAGTGCAGTTCTTGGGCCGGGTCACCGCCTTCCAGCCCTGGGGCTCGGCCGATGTCCACCTCTCCCCCAACACCGTCATGGAATACCGCTACGCGACCTCCGAGCCCACCCTGCGGATGGCCAAGGGCTTCGACAGCGCTCCCGCCGACCTGAGCGAGAGCGGGCCGCGCCTGTCGCTGGTCGGCTCGCAACCCCGGCTGGAGCGCGCCCACCACCACGAACTCTCCGTCTCCCGCCGCCTGGGCCGGAACGCGGTGCAGGTCGCGGTGTACTCCGACCGCATCGCCAACACCGCCCTCACCGGCGTGGGTGACGTCACCGCCGATTCCGGCTTCTTCCTGCCCGATGTCTACTCCGGTACCTTCACCTACAACGGCGGAGAGCTGGGGACCCGCGGCGTCCGCGCCGTGGTGCAGCGCAAGTTCAGCCACGGCATCACCGCCACCGTGGACTACGCCTACGGCGGGGTGCTGGCCCTGGATGGCTCCAACCTGCCCTGGGAGCAGGCCCTGGCTTCGCTGCACCGCGAATGCCGCCACTCCGCCGCGCTCAAGCTGGCGGGCGCGGTGCCCGGCTCCCACACCCGCTGGATCGCCTCGTATCGCTGGGTCAGCGGCGACGCCCTGACCCCGGTGGACATGTTCAACGCCTCTCCCGGCCAGACCGATCCCTACCTCAGCCTCTTCCTGCGTCAGCCTCTGCCCCAGGTGAGCTTCCTGCCCGGCCACGTGGAGGCCCTGGTGGACCTACGCAACCTGCTCGCCGAAGGCTACGTTCCCGTGCTCGGCCAGGACGGCCACACCATCTACCTGGTGCAGTCGGCGCGCTCCGTGCGCGGCGGACTCGCCTTCAATTTCTAAGCCCGCTGTCTCCACCCCTCGGGACGGTTGACGCCCCCGGCCTCTTCGACTAGATTCTCGGTCGCAGCCCCCATGCCTCCGAATCCGCCACCCCCGGACGACTCCCGCAAGATCTCCCGCCGCCGGTTTGCCCGCGATGCCGCCCTGGCGGGCGCCGCCGCCGCTCTGCTGCCTTCCTCCGCTCTCGCCCTTCCGCAGCAGCCTGCGCCGGCTCCCGCCCAGCTTCCGCCCTCCGCAGCCGCCGACTTCGCCAAGCTTCCGCCCGCCAGCCAGGCCGAGGTGGAGGCCAAGTACCAGGTCGTGTTGAAGCGCTACGGCCGGAGCTTCACCGCGGCGCAGAAGACGGAGGTGCGCCGCCAGCTCATCGGCGCGCAGAAGGCGCTCGACGCTCTGCGCGCCTTCCCCCTCGACAACTCCGACGCGCCGGCTACCGTCTTCCGCCCCTATCGCCGTCCCGCCCAGGCCCCGGGAAAACCTGCCGCGGGAGCAGGGAAGCGCTGAGCCATGGTCAACGAAGAGGTCCTCTACCTGTCGGCGAGCGAGTTGGGCGAGCGCATCCGCGCCCGTCGCCTCTCGCCGGTGGAATTGACCGAGGCCTATCTCGACCGCAGCCGCAACCTGGGCCCGCGGCTGGGCGCTTACGTGACGCTTACACCCGAGCTGGCGCTGGCGGAGGCCCAGGCCGCCGAGCGCGAGATCCGCGCCGGCCGCTATCGCGGGCCCCTGCACGGCGTGCCTTATGCCGCCAAGGACCTGCTCGCGGTCAAGGGATATCCCACCACCTGGGGCGCGCGTCCCTACGCCGAGCAGCGCTTCGCCTTCGATGCCGCCGTGGTGCAGCGCCTGCGCAGCGCCGGAGCGGTGCTGCTGGGCAAGGCGGCCATGATCGAGCTGGCCGGAGGCATGGGCTACCGCTACGCCTCCGCCGCGCTCACCGGCCCCGCTCACAATCCCTGGAATGAGACTTGCTGGACCTGCGGCTCTTCCTCGGGTTCGGGCGCCATCGTGGCCGCGGCGCTGGCCGGCTTTGCCATAGGGACGGAAACCTGGGGCTCCATCGTGTGTCCCTCCGCCTTCTGCGGGGTCAGCGGCCTGCGGCCCACCTTCGGCCGCGTCAGCCGTCAGGGCGCCATGGCCCTGGCCTATTCCATGGACAAGATCGGTCCTCTGGCGCGCTCGGCGGAGGACTGCGGCCTGGTGCTGGCCGCCATCGCCGGAAACGATCCTGCGGACCTCGGCTCGCTGCCGCCCCAGGCGGCTGCCTTCTCCTGGCCGCCGGCGGGAGCGCCCAAGCTGCGCATCGGCCGCCTCACCAACGCCTGGCAGTCCCCGGCGACGGAGGTGGAAGACGCCTTCCAGGCCGCCCTCGAGGTCATGACGGCCCACGGCGCCGCCGTCCAAGACGCGGCGCTGCCCGAAGGGCCCTGGGAAGCCGCGGCCGGCCTCACCATCTCAGCGGAATGCGCCTCCGCCTTCCAAGACCTGATCGAGTCCGGCAAAGCACTGCAACTCGCCGACCCCGAGGGCCAGATGGGGGGCTTCGTCAACCTGCAGGTCGGCGCCGCCGACTACGAGCGCGCCCAGCGCGTCCGCGGCCTGCTGCAGGGCAAGATGGACGCGCTGTTCGAGAGCTTCGACCTCCTGACCGCCCCTTCGCTGCCCGTTGCCGCCAGCTCCCTCGAGGCCAATCTGGACACCGACCTGAGTTTCTCCGATCCCCTGGGAGGCATCGGGAACTTCTGCGGTCTGCCCGCCGCCGGCGTGCCCTGCGGCTTCACCCAGGCCGGCCTGCCCATCGGGATCCAGTTCGTGGGGCGCGTCCTGGGCGAGGACAAGGTGCTCGCTGCCGCCCGCCTCTTCCAGCGGCACACCGACTGGCACCGCAAGCGCCCGCCGCTGTCGTGACGCGGCAGAACGCGCTCGCGACCCGCGCCTAGACGCCGCCCAAACCCGGATGATATTCTCTGAGTGCCGCAGTTTCTTCCGCACCCCGTGGGCGCGTAGCTCAACTGGCAGAGCAACTGACTCTTAATCAGTAGGTTGAAGGTTCGATTCCTTCCGCGCTCACCACTTAACCTCACAGTAAGAGAATCACTTACAAGCGATTCCAGCACGAGGGCAGCTGTGTCGTTTTTCGATGGTAACCCCCGTTGGCAACCCCTTTTGCATGGCAGGGG
>DATIWW010000140.1:0-5933 GCA_035519175.1 Terriglobales bacterium | reverse complement strand
TCGAAGGCCACGTGCTCGATGCTCTCCACCCCCACGCCGTCCAGGCGCGCGGGTGCGGGCACGGTCACGCCCGCCGGCCCGTGCGGGCGGCTGGCGTTCAGCCGCTCCACCAGCTTCCTGAGCGACGCGGAGTCGGCGAAGTCCGCCATCGCCGGCTTCGCGCCGGCGCTCTCCGGCCAGTACTTGATGATGGCCTCGCGCATGGAGAGCCGCTGCCACTGCGCGAAATCGATCTCGCGGCCCTCGAAGGCGACGCGCGTCGTTCCCTGCACCTCCTCCGCCACCTGTCGGAACATGGCTTCGGTCAGCTCCATCAGGTCCTTGTAGTCGGCGTAGGCCTGGTAGAACTCCAGCATGGTGAACTCGGGGTTGTGCATCCGGTCGATGCCTTCATTGCGGAAGTTGCGGTTGATCTCGTAGACCCGGTCGAGGCCCCCGACCGTCAGCCGCTTCAGGTACAGCTCGGGCGCGATCCTCAGATAAAGGTCGAGGTCGAGCGTGTTGTGGTGGGTGATGAAAGGGCGCGCGGCCGCGCCGCCGGCGATGGGCTGCATCATCGGGGTCTCGACCTCGATGAAGCCGCGCCCGTCGAAGAAGTGCCGGATGGCCTGGATGATGCGGCTGCGCTTCACGAAGACCTCGCGCACCTCCGGATTCATCACCAGGTCGAGATAGCGCTGGCGGTAGCGCAGTTCCACGTCCTGCAGGCCGTGCCACTTCTCCGGCAGCGGCAGCAGGGCTTTGGCCAGGAAGGTCAGCTCGTCCACGTGCACCGAGAGTTCGCCGGTCTTGGTGCGGAACAGGTAGCCGGCCACGCCCACCTGGTCGCCCAGGTCGAGCAGGCGGTAGAGTTCGAAGCCCTGGTCGCCGACCGCGTCCTTCTTCACGTAGATCTGCAGGCGCTGGCCGCCCTGCTGCAGGTGCGCGAAGCCCGCTTTGCCCATCAGGCGGATGGCCATGATGCGCCCCGCTACCCGCACCGTCACCCGCTCTGTTTCGAGCTGCTCGCCGGACTTGCCGGAGTAGCCGGCCAGGATCTCCGGCACGGTGTGGGTGGCGGGGAAGCGCGTGGGATAGGCGGCTTGGCCCAGCGCCTCGATCTGCTTCAGCTTGGCGCGCCGCTGCTCGTAGATTTTTTCGTCGAGGGCCACAGATTCGTTCGCGCTGCGCAGCAGGGATTATAGCAACCGCGGTTGCCGCCACGCGGGGAAGGGCGTACTATTTTCTGTTCGCGCGAGGAACCATGCCGAGCAATTACGTTCCCATCTTCATCTTCGCGGCGGTGGTGGCGGTGCTCATCCCCGCCACCCTCATCGTGGCCAAGCTGGTGCGCCCCAGCAAGCCGGAGAAGATCAAGCTCATGCCCTATGAGTGCGGCGTGGACCCCATCGGCGACTCCCGCCAGCGCTATACCGTGCGCTTCTACATCGTCGCCATCCTCTTCGTCCTGTTCGACGTTGAGACCGTGTACCTGTTCCCGTGGGCAGTGCAGTACAAGGCGCTGGGGCTGTTCGGATTCGTCGAGATGATGGTGTTCCTGGCCATCCTGATTGTGGGGTACGTCTGGATCTGGAAGAAGGGTGCCCTGGAGTGGATCTAGTAACTGCTGCGGAGTTTCGCATCACCTTTTGTGGTGATTTTCATCACGTGTGCGGGTGATTTGCTTCCGTTGACACCCTTTTTGCAAGCTGTTACAAAATAACGTTCTTCCGAACCGCGCGACGCTTCAGGGAACATGGCCGACGAGACCAAAGGCAGCGATCAGCCCGCTCCTCCCAAGCCCTCCGAAGGCGCTGCCGCAGCATCGGAGAAGCCCGCCGCGCCTCCCGCTGCCACTCCGCCCGCGGCCAAGCCGGCCGTGCCTGCCCCTCCGCCCAAACCGGCGGGTCCGGTGCCCCTGCCCTGGGAGTCGGAGATGGTCACCCGCCTGCGCCAGCGCTTCGGCTCCGGCCTCCAGCCCTTCACCTACCTGGGGCAGAATTACGTGATCGCCGACCCCAGCATCGTGGCCCAGGTGCTGCAGGAGCTGCGCGACGAAGAGCAGTTCGACTATTGCGTGGACGTCACCGCCGTCCACTATCCCAAGCGGGAAAAGCAGTTCGACGTGGTCTGGGTCCTCTACTCCTTCCCGCGCAACCAGCGCGTGCGGGTGAAGACCATGATTGCGGAAGCGGAGAGCGCGCCCAGTGCGACCGCGCTGTGGGAGAGCGCCAACTGGCTGGAGCGGGAAGTGTTCGACATGTTCGGCCTCCGCTTCGACGGCCATCCCGACCTGCGGCGCATCCTGCTGCCCGACGGCTGGAAGGGCCATCCCTTGCGCAAGGACTACGGCATCATCCAGCAGGACCAGGAGTGGGTGCAGATCAACCTGGGGATCGAGAGCGGCCAATGAGCGAGTCCACCACCCGCACCGACCCCATCCTGGCCTTCGAGGAAAAGAAAGATCCCACCTTCCTGGACGCCACCGAACTGGTCCTCAACATGGGTCCGCAGCATCCCTCCACCCACGGCGTGCTGCGCGTCATCCTGAAGTTGGACGGCGAGAAGGTGCTGGGCACGGAGTGCGTGATCGGCTACCTGCACCGCGGGGTGGAGAAGATCGCCGAGCACCGCACCTACGCCATGTTCAACCCCTACGTGGACCGCATGGACTACGTGGCCGCGGTCTCCAACGGGCTGGGCTACTGCGAGGCGGTGGAAAAGCTGCTGAACGTGGAGGCCCCGCCGCGGGCGCAGTACATCCGCGTGATCCTTACCGAGCTGAACCGCATCGCCAGCCACCAGCTCTGGCTGGGCACCCACGCCCTCGACATCGGGGCCATGACCCCGCTCTTCTATACCTTCCGCGACCGGGAAGAGGTGCTGAAGATCTTCGAGAGATACTGCGGAGCGCGGCTGACCACGCACTCCTTCCGCATCGGCGGCTGCCAGTACGAGACCTACGAGGGCTTCGAGCAGGACGTGAAGAAGTTCTGCGACTTCTTCGAGCCCAAGATCGATGAGTACGAGCAATTGCTGACCACCAACCGCATCTGGGTGCAGCGGACCAAGGGCGTGGGCATCCTGTCGGGCCCGGACTGCAAGGCGTTGGGGGTGACCGGGCCGGTGCTGCGCGCCAGCGGCGTGAAGTGGGACTTGCGCAAGGCCCAGCCCTACGCCGCTTACAAAGACTTCGAGTTCGAGATCCCCACCGGGCAGAACGGCGACACCTACGACCGCTACCTGGTGCGGGTGGCGGAGATGCGGCAGTCGCTGCGCATCATCCGGCAGGCGGTGGAAGGCATCCCCGAGGGCGCCATCATGGCCAAGATCCCCAAGGTGCTGAAGCCGCCGGTGGGCGAGATCTACCACTCCATCGAGGCACCCAAGGGCGAATTGGGCTACTTCGTGGTGAGCGACGGCTCCACGCAGCCGTATCGCGTGCGCGTGCGCCCGCCTTCGTTCGTCAACCTGCAGGCGCTGAACAAGATGGTGATCGGCGGGCTGGTGGCGGACGTGGTTGCCGTCATCGGCACCCTGGATATCGTCTTGGGCGAGGTAGACCGTTAAGAATCGGGTGATCGGGTGATCGGGTGATCGGGTGATCGGGTGATTTGAGAAGCTGAAGAGATGCAGAGCTTTCTGGAGTATCTGAAATCGAATGTGACGCCGGGGCAGGCGGGCGACCCGCTGTGGGCGCTGATCTACATCCTCATCATCTTCGGCGGGGTCTCGCTGGTGGTGATGTCGATGAACTGGCTGGAGCGCAAGGCGCTGGCCCACATGCAGGTGCGGCTGGGGCCCATGCGGGTGGGCCCGCACGGGCTGCTGCAGCCCATCGCCGACGCCATCAAGCTCTTCATCAAGGAAGACATCATCCCCGAGGGCGCCGACAAGCTGGTCTTCTGGCTGGCCCCGGTGGTGATCGTCATCGCCGCCTTCACCGTGTACATCGTCGTCCCCTTCGGTCCGACGCACGCGGTCACCGACATGAACATCGGCCTGCTCTTCATGCTGGGGGTGGCCTCGCTGGCCACCCTGGGCGTGATCATGGCGGGCTGGGCCTCCAACTCGCACTACCCGCTGCTGGGCTCGCTGCGCTCCAGCGCGCAGATGGTCTCCTACGAGATCGCCATGGGCATGGCGGTGGTCTCGGCGGTGCTGATGACCAGCTTCGCCGGGGGCAGCGGCTTTTTGGGAGAGATCTACGGCACCGGCGGCGCCAACCCCGCCGGCGGCACCCTCAGCATGATCGGCATCGTGCGCGCCCAGGAAGCGCAGCATATCTGGTTCGTCTTCAAGTTCTTCCCCCTGGGCCTGATCGCCTTCTTCGTCTTTGCGGTGGCCATGGTGGCGGAGACCAACCGCACCCCCTTCGACCTTCCCGAGGCGGAGAGCGAACTCACCGCCGGCTTCCACACCGAGTACAGTGGCCTGCGCTGGTCGCTGTTCATGCTGGGCGAGTACGCGGCCATGGTGGCCGTCTCCTCCATCGCGGTGACCCTCTGGCTGGGCGGCTGGCTGCGGCCCTTCTCCTCCTGGCACGGGCCGGTGATCACCCTGGACAGCTACTGGCAGGGCGGGGCAGTGGACTTCGTCTTCTCGCTCTTCCCGGCGCTGCTCTTCTTCTTCCTGGCGCTGGTGGGCTTCCTGGGCGTGGTGCGCATGCCCAAGCACCCGCTCTTCCGCGTCCAGACCTGGGGTCTGGCCGCGTTCGCGCTGGTGCTGGGCGGGATCGGGGTGGTGCTGCTGGCGCCCCCGGTGCGCGACCGCGTGCAGGACATCTTCTGGTTCACCGCCAAGGTGGCCGTCTTCATGTATCTCTACATCTGGTATCGCGGGACCTTCCCGCGCTACCGCTTCGACCAGCTCATGCGTCTGGGCTGGAAGTTCATGATCCCGACCGGCATCGCGGTGCTGATCGCCACCGCGCTCGTGGGGGTGCTGGCATGACGGCCTCGCAGGTGCTTCGCAAGATCTTCCTCGTCGACCTGCTCAAGGGACTGGCGCTGACTTTCCGCTACCAGCATCCCAAGGAGATCTACACCGAGCAGTATCCGCTGCAGCGTCCGCAGGTGGCGGAGCGCTACCGGGGCGCGCCCCGGCTGAACGTGAACCCGGAGACCAACGAGACCCTGTGCATCGCGTGCGACCTGTGCGCGCTGGCCTGTCCTGAGCACCTGATCGTGGTCTCCAGCGAGCGCAATCCCAACACCCGGCGCAAAGAACTCACCAACTTCACCTACGACCTGAGCCGCTGCATGTTCTGCGGGCTGTGCGAGGACGCCTGCCCCACCGACGCGCTGGAGTTGACCCAGGACTTCGAATTGGCGAGCTACACCCGCGACGGCCTCATCTGGGACCGCAAGACCCTGGAGGAAGGGCCGGAGCCCACGGTGTACAAGAAATGATGCTTCTGGCCACAAGCCTGTTGCAGCAGACAGCGGCGCCGGCCGCCGGCCAGCCCGTGGCCACCACCTTCTTCTTCTACCTGCTGGCGGGGATCGCGCTGGTGACGGGCGTGGCCGTCATCGTGCAGAAGAACCCGGTACACTCGGCCATCTCGCTGGTCTTCACCCTGCTCTCGCTGGCCGGGCTCTACCTGATGCTGTATGCCCCGTTTGTCGCCGGCGTGCAGATCATCCTGTACGTGGGCGGCATCATGGTGCTGTTCCTCTTCGTGATCATGCTCGTGAACCTGGATGAAGCGGCCAAGCAGCGGCAGTTCAACCGGCAGTGGCTCGTGGCGCTGATCGCGACCGCCCTGGTGGGCGCGCAGATCGGCTGGTTCGTGTGGAAGGGCAAAGACGCCTTTCGCATCGCCGATGTGGCGATTCCGGAGTCGGGCGCGTCTGCCATCGGCAACACGGAGAAGATCGCGGAAGTGCTGTTCACTGACTACCTGCTGCCCTTCGAAATCGCCAGCATCCTGCTGCTGGTGGCGGTGGTGGGCA
>DATIWW010000139.1:0-2826 GCA_035519175.1 Terriglobales bacterium | reverse complement strand
GCTTGCACGTCCAGCCGCTGCCAGTACCTTCCCTGCAAGCCCACCTGCTCGGTAGGGATGAAGGTGCGCACCGGCGAAGAGCGCAGATAGGAGAAGTAGGCGTTGCAGGCGGGATTGACGAATCCCGTGCCCAGGATGGGGATGGCGCAGGGCTGCCCCGCGGGCGTATTGAACACGATCCCTAGGTTCACTGGAATCCCCCCCGCCAGGGTGTTGGGGAGCAGCGAGCCGTCCAGGTCCCAGGATGTGTCGCCCTTGTAGAAGTTGAGAAACTCGTCGTAGCTGAGGTTGGTGTGGGGCAGCATGCGGAAGTCCACGCCCATGCGGAAGGTGTTCTGCGTGGTCTCCCAATCCTGGTCGAGCAGGGCTTCGGTGCCCTCGTGGATGGTGGAGAAGCTGAGCCCCTTGGCGGTGGTACGCGAGAAGCCCAGGCGCACCCGCACCCGCGATTGCGGGAACAGCGTCAGGTCGTAATCTCCGATGCGCCGCGTGGTCTGGAAGGTGTGGGGACTGAGTCCGATCTGGACCGACGGGCTGGAGAGAAACGGGTTCAAGGGGTTGGCCTGCAGGTCGTAGTCCCACGAATTGCGGGCGTAGCGGAACAGCGCGGTGAAGTTGTACCACTTGTTCTTGGAGACGCGGATGCGGGTCAGCGCGTTGGGATCTCCCCCGTAGCCGAAGGTGTTGACGGTGAGGTTATCGAAGAGGCTGCCCTCGTGGTTGAGGGAGCGCACCTCCAGCGAATAGTCCAGCAGGCGGGGACCGCTGTACAGGTTGACGAAGGAGTTGTAGGTTCCCTGGTTGCCGTCGAAGTCTGCGATGCGCCCGCCAAACTCCGCTGACTGGCGGATGTTGTAGTTGCCCGAATTGATCCCCTCGCTGGGCTGGTCGGTGCTTTGCCCCAGGGCCGGCGACGCCAGCAGGAGTGCACACAGTCCCCGTCCCAGAAGTCGGAGAATGGCATGATGCCCGTTGTTCGTCATGCGCCGCCTCTACTTGAAGAAGAAATGATCAAGATTCGAGCCATGGATCTGGGTGTGGCACATGGTGCACGCCTGGTACTTCTGCGCCTGGTTGTGGAAGCTCGGGATCGCCGGCGCCGCTGAATCCACGGTGAAGGTGTGGCATTCCAGGCACAGCACGTTGACCGAGGCGCGTGTCAACAGGCGCGGGTTGCTGGAGCCATGCGGCGTATGGCAGGTGACGCAGCCCTCGCTCCGCACCGGCTCGTGCTCGTAGGTGAAGGGCCCGGCCTTCTCGGTGTGGCACTTGAAGCACACCTGATCCTGGGTCACGGTGGAGCGCAACTGCGTGCTCAGGAAGCCTCCGTGCTGGTTATGGCAGTCGGTGCACTGGATCAGGCCTTCGTTCACGCGGTGGTGGAAGGGCCGGTTGAAGTCGGCGCGCACGTTCAGATGGCAGCCGTAGCACAGCTTGGGCTGCGGCTGCTTCAGCAGCGCCCGCTCCTGCTTGAAGTGGTGAGGCGAGTGGCAATCGATGCAACTGACGTTGTTGCGGCTGTGGATGGAACGGGCGAAGTTGGCGTGCTCTTCCCCGAACTCGTGGCAGGTCAGGCAGCGCTTGCTGACCTCCTCCGCCTTGGCCCCCTCAAACACGAAGATCTTGCTCTTGTCGCCGCCCCCCTCCACGTGGGCCTTGCCGGGACCATGGCAGGCCTCGCAGCCCTGGTACGCCACCCCCCGGCGGGTGTCGTAGGTGGTCTTCCAGTGCGGCGTGGTCTCGAAGCTCTTGTAGATGTCCTCGTGGCAGGTCTTGCAGGTATCGGCGCCGACGTACTGAGAGGTGTCGGCCGGGGGCGCGCCGGATGACGCCTGGGGGGATTTCTTGTCGGCGGCGCGCACGCGCACGGCTGCCCCCGTCGCCAGCATCAAGAGGCCAGCTATCACGAATGCCGGAAAGAGAGCGCGCCGACTGCGGTGGTGCATGTCGTCCTCCCTGGCCTGGGGCTTTCTACGATCCCCCAGGGCCGCCACTCCGGGGATGGCGCCGACCGAGCCGGAGTGCAGATCACAAACTGCCTTGGACAACTTCGAAAAAAGACCAGGACCCTACTAGGCACGACATTGTAGGCAGGACACTCCCCGGGCTGCAATAGGGCATCTCACAGGGGGTGACAGAGGTCATACTAAGGAGCGGCCTTCAGTTGGCGGCGTAGGCGGCCACCAAGGGCCCAGGGCGACGGCGGGCCCGCCCCTTGCCCAGGGCGCGGTACTGGTCGTAGGCCGAATGCAGGTACTGGCTCAAGAGCTGGATCACCTGCAGGCAGGCGTCCTGGTGATGGCGCAGGAAGCGCAGAAAGTCCTTGCGGGGTACAAAGACCACCTGGCAGGGCATCAGGGTCTCGGCCGTGACCTCGTAGGGCTCGTCCCGCATGGTGGCGCTCAAGCCCAGGATGTCGCCCGGCCCGGCGGTGCGCACGGTCAGGTTCTTGCCCTCATCGGAGCAGAGCGAGAGCCGCACTTTGCCGGAGCACACCACGTAGATGCCGCGCGGATTCCGGCCTTCCACGAACAGGATCGAGCCTTTGGGATAGACGCTGCTGCACTTGATGGTGTCGAAGGCCCGCATGGTCTCGCGCGGCAGGTCGCAGAAAGCGCGCCCGGCGCGGAGGGTGCAACTCTGGCAACTGTCACGTGGGAAACTCATACTGAGGCCACTTTGCGGCCGGAGCAGGGGAGAAAGCTGTGACCGTTATCACGGAAGATAGTGACGGATTACCCGGCGCGGCGGCGAGCGCCGGCGCGCGGGCCGGGGCCTTCCCCAATCAGGACGTCGCCAGGCTGCGCAGCGCGCCCTTGTTGCGGA
>DATIWW010000138.1:0-5231 GCA_035519175.1 Terriglobales bacterium | reverse complement strand
CGATAGAGGCCGGCGGAGAGGCGGGCGACGTCGGCCAGCGTGCCTCCGTAGCCGGGCAGCAGGCCCACGGCGGCGCGCAGGTAGATCACCACCGCCGCTTCCACCCATCCGAAGGCGCCCCCGAACAGGGCGGCGAACGCGAGTTGCTGCCGGCTGACTTCCAGGCCGCGGCGGCGCCACCAGAACCAGGCCAGCAGAGGCACGAGCAGCAGCAGGTTCACCCACCACGGGCTGGCGAAGAGCCGGAAGGCTTCCATGAGCGGCGATCCACGGCCCGCGGCTTACGGGTAGCTGCTGTCCAGGCGGTTGATTTCCTTGCCGAAGAGGGGATTATCGGGGAAGTCGTGCTGCAGGCCGGCGAGCAGGGCGCGGGCGCCGGGCTTGTCCTTGTCGCGCAGGTAGGCGATGGCCAGCAGCAGGCGCGCGAAGGGAGCCAGGTAATGGCCGTGCTCGGCGGTGAGCTGCAGATCGTGCACACCCTCGTGCTTGTCCCCGGCGTAGCCGCCCAGGCGCAGCAGCCAGCGCACCGGCGCGGTCTGGCTGCCGATGATGTACTTGCTCATGCCCAGGGCCAGGTAAGCGTCGAAGTAATTCGGATCCAGGGCGATGAGCTTGTCGGCGTACTGCTGCCCTTGCTTGATGTAGCCCAGCGAGGCCAGATTGCGCTTCTCCACCATGGCGGCGTAGTCAGCGCGCAGGCCCGAGCACAGCGCCATCACGAAGAGAGCGTCCTTTTGGTTGGCATCCTTGGCCAGCAGGGCGCGGGAGAGGTCCTCGGCGCGGGAGAGGTCGGCGTCGAAGCGGGCCTTGATGGCGGGATCGGGCTGCAGCTTGGGGCGGCTGTCGAAGCTCGAATCCTTGACATAGAACTGCGATTCCAGCACTCCCAGCCGGTTGAACTCGGAGAACAGCAGCCCGGCCGCCTCCGACACCGGGCCCATGGGATCCTGGGGATGCCCTTGTTGCCAGCGCTCGAACTCCTGCTGGGCCTCGGGGAAATGCAGGCTGTAGAGCAGGTGATAGCCGCGGTCCAGGGAGGGGGCATCGGCGCTGGGATCGGCGGCCGACGCCGGCGGGCACAGAGCCAGGGCCCCGAGAATCGCGGCGACGGCGGCGGCCATGGAGTTGCGGTTCATCACGGAGGCGCGAATCCTCGCTGATTCTCTCCTCGAAGGGCGCGCGCCCGCGAAGTGTTTCGGCCCGTTCGCTCCCTCCAAAGGAAGGAGGCCTGCGCGCGCGCTACAGGATGCCAGATTGTACGCCGCGACGCGCCCGCGGGCAACCTCCCGCGGTCCCGGTCGCTGCTATCCTTCTAGGGCACCACGGCACCCGAGGAGGAAGCCCATGCGCTCTGTTCCCGCTCCACGTCCGACCGCGGTCGTCCTGACCCTGACCGTGCTGCTGTGGCTGGCCGGCGCCGCCGTCGCCCAGCAGCAGGATTACAGCCGCTCCGTCCCCATCTTCCCCAACGTCTTCCGGCCCTACGCGGCGCGGCCGGTCCCCGAGCCCAACCTGGCCAACTCCGGGCGCGTGGCATCGCTGCTGCACGAGGGCAGGCTCACGCTCTCGCTCAACGACGCCATTGCCCTGGCGCTGGAGAACAATCTGGACCTGGTGATCGCGCGCTACAACCTGCCCATCGCCGACACTGACATCCTGCGCACGCAGTCGGGGGCGGCCACGCGCGGGGTCAACACGGGACTGGTGCAGGGCACCCCGGGAGGCGGAGCGGGCGTCATCGGCAATACCGGCGCCGCCGGGGGCGGCGCCGGCGGCACCAGCGCGGCGGCGGGCGGCGCGGGCGCCGGCATCGGCGGCATCGTGGCTTCCACCCTGGGGGTGGGACCTGCCATCGATTCCTTCGATCCCATCGCCACCGCCTCCTTCGGTCTGCAGCACACCAACACACCGCAGTCCAACACCGTCTTCACCGGCGTCCCTTCCTTGCAGCAGAACACCGGTAGCATCAACTTCACCTACAGCCAGGGTTTTCCCACCGGCACGCTGCTGAACCTCACCTTCAACAACAACCGCGTGACCTCCAACAGCGTGCGCACCTCGCTGGTGCCGCAATTGAATGCGAACTACCTGATCCAGGTGCGGCAGCACCTGCTGCAGGGGCTGGGCTTCGCCCCCAACAAGCGCTTCATCCTGATCGCGCGCAACAACCGCGAGATCGTGGACGTCGCCTTCCGCCAGCAGGTCATCTTCACCGTCACCCAGATCGAGAACCTCTACTGGAACCTGGTGAGCTCCTACGAAGACGTCACCGCCAAAGAGCGGGCGCTCAAGCTGGCCCAGCAACTGGAGGACAACAACCGCCGCCAGGTGGAGGCCGGGACCATGGCTCCCATCGAGGTCATCAACGCGCAGGCGCAGGTGGCGGCCAGCCAGCAGGACCTCATCGTCGCCCAGACCAACCTGCAACTGCAGCAGTCGCTGATGAAGAACGCCATCACCAAGCGGCAGAGCGATCCCGCGCTGGCCGCCGCCGTGGTCGTGCCCACCGACCGCATGCAGCTTCCCGCCAACGAGCCGGTGGTCCCCATCCAGGACCTGGTGCAGGAGGCCCTCGCGAAGCGTCCCGAGCTGGCGCAGGCGCGCATCGACCTCACCAACCGCCGCCTGAGCAAGCAGTCGGCCCACAACGCGCTGCTGCCCGCGCTCGACCTGGTGGCCAACTATGGCGGCGCCGCCCTGGCCGGCCAACTGAATCCTGCCTTCGTAGGGCCGATTCCGGCGGTGCCCCTGGGTGGCTGGAGCGACGCCATGGGCCTGCTCAACGATCATCCCACCTACTTCGTGGGCCTCACCCTGACCATCCCCATCAAGAACCGCGCCGCCCAGGCCGACGAAGTGCGCTCGGTGCTGGAGTACCAGCAGGCGGAGGTGCGCCTGCAAGAACTGCAGAACGGCGTCGCCATCGATGTGCGCAACGCCCAATATGCCGTGGTGCAGAACCGCTCCCGGGTAGAGGCGGCGCTGAAAGGACGCGAGTATGCCGCCCAGAGCCTGGACGCGGAGCAGAAGAAGCTGGCCGAGGGCATCGGCACCACCTTCAACGTGTTGCAGGCCATGACCAACCTGGCCACCGCCGAGTCCAACCTGGTGGGCGCCATGGCCGCGTACGAGCAGTCGCGGGTGCAACTGGACGTGGTGACCGGGCGCACCCTGGAGTCCCTGGGCATCTCCATGGGCGACGCCGAGAGCGGCCGCGTCACTCGCTTGCCCCAGGTGCCGGGCGTGGTGCCCTCGGAGAAAGCCATCGAGCACCCTATCGCCCCGGGAGGGCAACCCTAGGCGCGGACTTCCGGCGCGGGCGGGAGCAGGTTTATCCTTCTCCCGCCGCCACTATTCTCCGCCGGGAGGTCGCCATGAACCGGCTCTTGGGAATCCTGATCCTTGCTCTGACTCTGACTGCGCCCGCGCCGGCTGCTTCTCCGCCGGCGGACCCGGCGCAAGCGAGCCCGCAGGCCCAGCCAGCGACGCCGCCCGCCACCCCCGCCGCGCAGGCGCCTCAACCCCAGGTCAAGGGCTACACCTTGCCGCCGGAAAAGTATGAGCAGGCGGTAGCCTACGCGCGCGCCCGCTACACTCTCTACTTCCTCAGCTTCGCCTGGGGCTTGCTGGTGCTGCTGCTGGTGCTGCGCTGGCGGCTGGCTGCCAGGTTCCGCGACTGGGCCGAGCGCGCCGTGCGCTTGCGCTTCCTGCAGGCGTGGATCTTCGTCCCGCTCTTCCTGCTGACTCTGGGCGTGCTGGGGCTGCCGCCGGACATCTATGGGCACTGGCTCTCGCGGCACTACCAGCAGTCGGTGCAGGGCTGGGGATCGTGGGCCTGGGACTGGAGCAAGGGCCAGCTCCTCGGCTTCGTGCTGGGCTCGCTGCTGATCTGGCTGCTGTACGCGGTGATCCGCCAGCGCCCGCGGCGCTGGTGGTTCTACTTCTGGCTGGCTTCCCTGCCCATCATCGTCTTCCTGCTGTTGATCGCGCCTATGGTCATCGAGCCGCTGTTCTTCCGGTTCGAGCCGCTTGAGCAGGAGCAGCCGGTGCTGACCAGCGAGATCCAGAAGGTGGTGCATCGCGGCGGCCTGGTCATCCCCGACAGCCGCATGTTCGAGATGAAGGCCAGCGAGAAGATGAATTCGCTGAACGCCTACGTCACCGGCATCGGGGCCTCCAAGCGCGTGGTGGTCTACGACACCACCATCCAGAAGATGAGCGTGCCCCAGATCCTCTACGTCTTCGGCCACGAGATGGGCCACTACGTGCTCAACCACATCTGGAAGGGGATCGCCTTCACCGCGGCGGTGTTGCTGCTGTTCCTCTACCTCGGCTCTCGCGCGCTGGGCTGGACGCTGGCGCGGCGAGGCGCGGGCTGGGGCATCCGCGGGGCGGACGATTGGGCCTCCCTGCCCGTGCTCCTGCTCTGGCTCGCCATCTTCGGCTTCCTGTTTTCGCCGGTGAGCGCGAGCTTCAGCCGCTACCAGGAGCACCAGGCCGACATCTACGGCCTGGAGGTCACCCACAGCCTGGTAGCCGACCCGCAGCAGAACGCCGCCGCCGCCTTCCAGATCCTGGGCGAGGTCAATCTCTCCGATCCCGACCCCAATCCCTTTATCAAGCTGTGGCTCTACGACCACCCGCCGCTCCAGGAGCGCATCCAGTTCGTGCTGCACTACGATCCCTGGGCGCAGGGCAAGGAGCCGGAGTTCGTGAAGTGAGGGCCTAGCGGCCGGAAGCAGCGGGGGCGCGCAATTCGATCACCAGGCGCGGCGGGGCCGGTTCCAGCACCACGGAATACTCGGCGGGGACCTTGAGGTCGAGGACCACGCGCGTCACGTCCTGCTGGTACTGGGCCACGCGGATGGAGCGCAGCCGCGCATCCTCGGCGGAAAAGCTGCGCCCCGCCAGGGCCAGGTGCGTGTTCTCCAGGTCGAAGAAGAGGCGGGCCGGGTTGTCCAGGCGCTCGGCGTGGTAGCCGGCCGCGCGATCCAGCTCCAGCACCACGCGCGTGGCCCCGGGCACGGAGGAATAGTGCACGGCGGTAAGTTGCGCCGGGCCATGGGGTGCGGCCAGGGGGAGGGCCGGGGGCTCCGGCGCGCGAGATGCCTGGACTTCCGGAGGGACTTGGGAAGCGGCGGGCGCCACCGGCGCCGGGGTACGGACGACGGCCGGCCGCGGGCTTAGCTGCGGACGCCAGCGGCTTGGGATCTGCCGCCAGCCCATCCAGG
>DATIWW010000137.1:0-3000 GCA_035519175.1 Terriglobales bacterium | reverse complement strand
GCCGCTTGGCTCCCAGGGCTTTGCGCACTCCGATCTCGCGGGTGCGCTCGGTCACCGAGGCCAGCATGATGTTCATGATGACGATGCCGCCGATCACCAGGAACACGGAGACGATGCCGATGGAGGCGTTGGCCAGGCCGCCGAAGATCTGGTTCCACAGCCCGGTGACGGACTCGCTGGAGATCAACCCGAAGCGGTCGGGCTCGTTATAGGAGAGGCGCTCGCGGGAGCGCATGATGGCTCGCGCCTGGTCCTTGGCCTGCTCCATCACCCCCGGCGAGCTGCACTGGATGGCGATGGCCAAGCCGCCGTCGTCGGGCGGGCCTTCCCCCCAGATCTTCAGCAGCGTGCTCAAGGGGACGTAGGCGAAGTTGTCCTGGCTCTGGCCCAGGGTGGAGCCGTTCTTTTCCGCCACCCCGATCACCAGGAAGGGAACGGCGTCGATGTTGATGGTCTTGCCCACCGGGTCCTGCCCGGGAAAGAAGCGGTCGGCCAGGTCGGTGCCGATGAAGGCCACGTTGGTGCGGCGCTGGTATTCGCCCTCGGTAAAGAAGCGCCCGCCGGCCACTTTGTCGGTGGAGACGTCGATGTAGTTGGCGGTGGCCCCCCGGATCTCGACGTCGTCGATGCTCTGGTTGCCGCTGCGCACGTCGTAGGTGCGCCCGTCCAGCGCCCCCACGCCCTGCGCCAGCGACATGCGCTCTTTCAGGTCCTCGTAGTCCTCGATGGTGAGCTTGCGGTTGTGTTTGCGCGCTTCCCAGAAGTCCTTGATGTCGGTGATGATGCCGTAACGGGTGACGTAGAAGACGTTGGCCCCAAAATTGGCGATCTTCTCGGCCACGTAGCTGTTGAGCCCGTTGACCGCCGACATCACCCCGATCAGGGCGGTCACCGCGATGATCACGCCCAGCAGGGTGAGGAAGGAGCGCAGCTTGTGCGCCCACAGGTTGTCCAGGGCGATGCTGGCGGGTTCGCGCACGAAGCTCAGGCGGCCGTTAGCCACACACTCCTCCCTGCCCGGTATACGATTGAGAGTATGGCAGAGTTCCCTGCCCCGCGTCTCGCGGCCTGGGACGAGCGCCCGCGGACTATAATCCCCTCCCGGCCCGCCTGGGGAGGCTCCCTATGTTCCCCCAGTTCCATCACATCGCCGACCTGCTCAACCGCTTTGCCGACCTGGGCTTCCTGCTGCTGCGGCTGATGGTGGGGGCGGTCTTTGGCTCCAGCGGTTGGAGCCACCTGCGCGACCCCGAGGGCCGCAGCAAGAGCATCGGCATGAGCAAGGGCTTCACCCTTTTCCTGGGGCTGGCCGAGTTGGCGGGCAGCCTGGGAGTGGTCTTCGGGGTCCTGGCGCGCTTCGCCGCCGCGGGGCTGATCCTGCTGATGCTGGGCGCCATCCAGAAGAAGGTTTTCGTCTGGCACACCGGCTTCTGGGGCAAGGACGGCTACGGCTGGCACTACGACCTGATGATGATCGTGATGTGCCTGGTCGTCCTCTTCACCGGCGGAGGACGCTACGTGCTGTTCCCCTGAGCCCCAGCCCGGGGGCTCCTGCCAAACTCCCCCGCAGCCCCCGCGCCTGTCTTATAATGCCCGCCTTTATGCCGACGCCCCCGTTCGACCGCCGCCGCTTCCTGGCCCTGAGCTCCGCCCTGGGCCTGGCCTCCACCGTCTTTCCCAGCACCTTGCTGGCCCAGGCCGAGGAAGGAGACGGCATCACGCGCGAGACGGTGGCGCGAGCCGCCGCCGTCGCCGGCCTGCACTTCTCGCCCGAGCAGGAAGACATGATGCTGGCCGACCTGAAGGACGCGCTGGGCAACTACGACGCCATCCGCAAGCTCGACCTGCCCAACAGCGTGGCCCCGGCCCTGATCTTCGATCCGGTCCTGCCCGGCATGAAGTTCGACACCGCGCGCCGCCCCCTGCGCCCCAGCCCCGCACCCGTGGTCAGCGCGCCCAAGGACCTGGAGGACGTCGCCTTCCACTCGCTGCGCCAGTTGGGCGAGCTCATCCGCACCCGCAAGGTCTCCTCCCTCGCCCTCACCCAGATGTACCTGGAGCGCCTGAAGCGCTTCGACCCGCTGCTGCTGTTCGCGGTCACGCTCACCGAAGAGCGCGCCCTGGCCCAGGCCAAGGAACTCGACCGCGACCTGGCCCGCGGCAAGTATCGCGGCCCGCTGCACGGGCTGCCCTGGGGGGCCAAGGACCTGCTGGCCACCAAGGGCTACCGCACCACCTGGGGCGCCGCCGGCTTCGAGGACCAGTACATCGACCAGGACGCCACCGTGGTCGAGCGCCTGGACGCCGCGGGCGCGGTGCTGGTGGCCAAGCTCACCCTGGGCGCGCTCGCCCTGGGCGACAAGTGGTTCTACGGCATGACCCGCAATCCCTGGAAGACCGACCAGGGTTCCAGCGGCTCCTCCGCCGGGCCCGCCTCCGCCACCGTGGCCGGCTGCGTGGCGTTCTCCATCGGCTCCGAGACCCTGGGCTCCATCTCCTCGCCCTCCACGCGCTGCGGCGCCACCGGCCTGCGGCCCACCTTCGGGCGCGTGCCCCGCAGCGGCGCCATGGCCCTCTCCTGGAGCATGGACAAGCTCGGCCCCATCTGCCGCCACGTCGAGGACAGCGCCCTGGTGCTGGCCGCCATCACCGGCCCCGACGGCAAAGACCGCAGCGTGCACGACATCCCCTTCAACTGGGACGCCGCCCTCGATCTCACGAGCCTGCGCATCGGCTACCTGAAGGCCGACTTCGACCGCGAGCCCCCGGCCAACGCCAAGCCGGAAGACAAGGCGCGCCGCCTCGAGTCCAAGAAGATCGACGACGCCGCGCTCGACGTGCTGCGCAGCAAGCTCGGCCTCAAGCTCATCCCGGTGGAATTGCCCAAGCTGCCCTACGGCGACATGCTCACCATGCTGGTGGCCGAATCCGCCGCCGCCTTCGACCAGCTCACCCGCAGCGGCCGCGACAACCTGCTGACCTCCCAGACCAAGGACGACT
>DATIWW010000136.1:0-2957 GCA_035519175.1 Terriglobales bacterium | reverse complement strand
CGCGGCCGTCGGAGGGCTTTTCCAGCAGCACCTCGGGGGCCATGTAGCCCCAAGTGCCGCTGAGTTCGCGGGCGGTGCTGCTGGCGGCGGTGCGGGTGGGAGCGCTCTGGTCCGCCATGGAGGGGATCTGCTTGGCCAGGCCGAAGTCCAGGATCTTCACCTGCCCGCCGGGAGTGAGCATGATGTTCTCGGGCTTGATGTCGCGGTGGACCACGCCCTTGTCGTGGGCGGCGACCAGGGCCTCGCCGCACTGGACGGCGAGGTCCAGGAAGCCGCGGACCGAGTAGGTGGCGGGCAGGTGGCGGCGCAGGGTGGCGCCCTCCACGTACTCCATGACCAGGAAGAGCTCGCCGCCGTCCTCCAGCACGTCGTAGACGCCGGCTATGTGCTGGGTGTCGAGGGCGGCGGCGCGGTGCGCCTCCTTGAGCAGGTGCTCGCGGTAGCGCTCGTCGGCGCGCAGCTCGGGGTTCAGGCGCTTGAGAGCCACCGGGCGGTGCAGGCGGGTGTCGTCGGCGCGATAGACCTCGCCCATGCCGCCCGCACCCAGGCACTCGCGCAGCACGAAGCGCTCGGCCACACGGCCGCTGAGGGGCGGAGCGGCGGCGGGTTTGGGCGCTGTCTCTTTCTGGGGTGGGGCCACGGGCCTACGCCTCCGGGGGAGAAGCCGGCCTGGACTGATGACCTGCCCATGGTACAGCGAAGCGGCCGGGGAGACAATTTTCCGCTGCCCGCGGCGTGCTAGCTCTTGTCCACGCTGGAGAGGTGCTCGTGGACGATGCGCAGGCTGCCGTCGGGCTCGAGCTGGAAGACCTGGGTGCCGCGGCCGTGCTCGATGATCTCCTCCACCGTCCCGCCCGCGGCGGTGGCCACCTTGCTGGCGTGGAACTGGAAGGTGTAGCTGGCGACGGCCGCGCTCTCGCCCAGCAGCACCACCTCGATCATTCCCAGGGTGGTGGTCACGGTGGTGAGGGGCTGGAAGTACTCGCGCTGGCGGCGGGCAGCGGCCAGGCGCCCGGGCTCGGGACGGGCCCCGGAGGAGCTGAAGACGGTGGACTCGTGGGCGTAGACTTCCGCCAACTGGTCGGCGCGCTTGCTGGACATGACGGTCCAGAAGCGCTTGACCTCGGCGCGGACTTGCTCAGCCGTGATCTTGGTCACGCCGAGAAAGTACACGAAAGCGCGCCCGCCCGCCAGTCCCTATCTTTGCAGGGAAGCGATTGGTTAAACTAGGGGCCGGGAGTGAAGCCATGCGCAAGATGACGGGATGGAAGCAGGCGACGGTGGCTGGCTCGTTCGGGCTGGGGGTGGCGCTGTTCCTGGCGGGGCGGCGGGCCGCCGGCATGCTGCTGTCGGGGGTGGGGCTGGCGGTGCTGGCCTCCGAATACCGCGAGCCGCTGCGCGACTTCTTCGAGCAGGCCCCCGTCTACATCGAGCGCGGCACCCGCATCGTGGACGCGCTCTCCCGCCTGGCCGATCACCTGCGCCAGGCGCGCGAGTGGGAAGGCGCGGAGAGCAGCTCGCCCTATCTCACCTAGATGAACATCAGCCCGGAAACCAAGAAACGGGTGCAGATCGTCCTGCTGATCGCGATGGTCGCGGCCGCCATCCGCCTGGCCATCATCCTGTACGAGCGCCACGTGCAGAACGCGCCCGCGCCGCCGGCGGCGGAGAAGCCGCTCAACCCCGACTACTACGTCGTGCCCCGGAAGCTCCATGCCTACGACCTCGAGTCGGCGCGCAAGGGGCTGGTGGGACACCCGGTGTGGGTGCGCGACGGCTACCGCGTCTCCTACTACCCCTTCAACACGACCACCCACCACAGCGACCTGCAGCACGAGGCCGGGCTGCTGGGGCCCATCGAGCGCCTGGAGATCACCGAGGTGGTGCGCGATGCCTCGCCCGCTTCCGGCCAGCAGCAGCTCATGGCCGTCTTCAGCAAGGAAGGGAAGTCCTACGCTTTCCCGGTGGGGGCGGCGAAGGGCCAGGACTACAGCCTCTACATCGACGACCTGGTCTACCTGCAGGACCCGCACCAGTTGTACCAGCACTGGCCGCAGGAGACCTGGCAGGCCATCGACCGCCACCAGGCCCGGCTGGGGATGAGCGAACTGCAGATGGACTTCGCTCTGGGCGTGGGCTACCTGCACGGCAGCGGGCTGGGCTCCACCCGCATGCTCACATTCCCCAACGGCGGCACGCCCCTGGTGGTGACCTTCGAGAACGACCGCGCCGTGGACATCCAGCCGGGGGCGAAGCAAGAGCTTCCCCGGAATCTACTGGAATGACTCTCGGAGCAAGGGCGAATCGGCGGTGGCGGGCTTGTCGTCCTCGACGTGGAAGACGCCGTGGTCGTCCAGGAAGAAGCCGCGGTGGGCGGCGTCGAACTGCTTGGGGGTGAGGGCGACCGAGAAGTAGTTGCCGCCGCCGTGGAAGCTGACGATGTAGTCGCCGCGGTCGGTGCGGGCCATGCGCTTGGTGAAGGAGCGGGCCCCGCCCGCCAGGGCGTAGAGGCTGGCGGCGTAGTGGCCGAACTTCTTCTTGTAGTCGCGCTGGGCTTGGAGCAGGGTGCGCATGTAGCCCAAGGCGGCGGCCTCGGGCTCGCTGCGGGCGGGATCGCCGGGGAACTTGGGCTGGTAGACGGCGGTGGGCGCCGCCCCCGCCTGCGGCGGGGCCGTGGCCGGGGCCTCCTGGCCCGCGGCTACCGCCGCCAGCGCCGCCAGCACTGCCATTCCCGCCACCCCTGCCCAGACCCGGTTGCCCATAGCCGATCCTCCCTGGAGGCCGCCAATGTACCTCAAAAGCCAGTCCTTACGCGAGGCCAGGGCCTTCGGTCACACTTCCCAGGGGCGGGAGGAATGACGTATGCTTGCCCCACCCTGGCCGGAAGGACAGCATGAAACCTGCACCTGTGAAGAAGCCGCGCATCCGCATCGCCGTGATCGAGAGCGACCCCCTGC
>DATIWW010000135.1:0-6724 GCA_035519175.1 Terriglobales bacterium | reverse complement strand
TCCCGGCCCCAGCCAGAGCAGGGAAGATCGTGCGCATGCCCCGGACCGTGGGCGGGCGTGGGGTGGTGTCTCCGCTTGTCTTAAGCGCGGGCATGACTTGCTAGCCACGCCCCCACGCGCGATCAGTCCCGCCAGGACTGTCAGTGTGTCCCAAAAACATAACAACCCCTCCTGCGAGGGATTGACCGTCACCCAGACTGAGACTAGCATCCCCCCCCCTAGAAGGGGGTCTCATGAAAAAAATAGCTCTGGCAGTTCTGGTGCTGGTACTGGGTTGCATTGCCGCGCAAGCCCAAAACGGGGGCCATTGCATGCAGTGCGTCAGTACGGGCGAGATTCAGTGTGCAGATGGCAAGTCCTTTCCAACCGGCAGATGCATTAAGTCTCCCGATGCCGTAGCTTGTCTCACTGGTTTTGGGCAGTGCGATTCGGGCGAAAAATGGCAGAACTGCGAGGGCTTTGACGACCCGGACGTTGAACCGGCGTTCTGCATGGGCGGGGGAGGCGAAGGCCTGCGCCTCCCTCGAGTGAAGGACGAGTACATGGCTGCCCAACTTTTCCTCCCTGCTTGCAATGGAGGCTCGCATCCGGTTACGCCAACTGCTCTTCCAAGGGTGGAGGCGGCTCTGGCGGTTCGGGAGCGGCTATGAGAGTTGAAGCTCTTGCGCTTCTTGTGATGTGCTTAGCCACGCCACGGGTTTTGGCCCAGGCAGGCGAAGAACCCGCCGCCACTCCGCTGCACGAGTCCCAGCCGGTGATCGTGGAAGGGCGGAGACAAACGGGTACCATGGGCCCGTTCCAGTGCGACAGCGACCACAATGTCCTTCTGGGGATCCCTGCCATTGACCAAGACGGCGTGCTCGACCCGAGCAGGGGCGTTCTGATCAAGACCAGCCCGGCGGGGAAGGTCCTGGCGCAGTTCAACATTCCCCCGGACGCTTCCAAGCTCTTTTTCCGGTCGTACTTCCTCGATCCCGATGGGGGAGTGTACTGGGTGGCATGGGAGCCCATGACGGACGTAACCACCGTTTACCGATACGGCAAAGATGGCAATCTGCAATCGAAGGTCCGGCTTGACGCCCGCATCAACCCCCTTGGCCCAATGGGTGTCTTTCCGGACGGCCGCCTGCTGCTCGCAGGCGTGGCTTCGGACCGTACCCCCGGCGAACTCCCTAATATGCAGCCCTATACCGGGCTCTTCGACGCAGCCGGCAAGCTCCTCAAGAAGGTGGTCCTGGAAGACGATGCCCGGCTGGAGGAAGCCGTCAGGAACCACGATGAGGGTTCCGTACCTACCGAATCCCGCGGCGGAAACGCCGCGGTGACTTATGGGGCGGTCGCCATGGGGCGGGACGGGAACCTTTACCTCATGCGGCACGCAAATCCTGCGGTCATCTACGCCATTTCGAACTCCGGGGATGTCGTCCGCTCGTACCAAGTTCCACCCACCCAGCCTGATCTGGTTCCACACGCTCTCTTCTACGAGGAGGGTCAACTGGCGGTGGCCTTTGTCCGCTGGGGCACCCAGAGCGGGATTCGCTCGATCTCCGAGATTCGCCTGTTGGATCCGGGTTCGGGGGAGGTAACCGCAACCTACCTGGGTGACGAATCTCTAGGCGGCGGGGTGGTTTGTTACGAGCGTGGCGGCAAGGTCACTTTCATCGGGGCCAAAGACGGGCACATGGCGTTGAGGTTCGCCCAGCCCTAGCGGGGGAGCGCGCGGGAAGACTGCGTGGAAGCTGACCCGGGGCCGCGGCTGGGGTATCCTAGTCCTTCATGGCCCACGCCTTTCAGACGGAGGACCCGCGGCTGGAGGCCGTCGCCCAAAAGGTGATGGCGGGGACCCGCCTGGACGCCGCCGACGCCCTCGCCCTCTATCGCTCGCCCGACATCCTGGCGGTGGGCTGGCTGGCCAACCAGGTGCGCGAGCAGCGCCACGGCAACCGCACCTACTTCAACGTCAACCGCCACATCAATCCCACCAACGTCTGCGTGGCTGCCTGCCGCCTGTGCGCCTTCGGGCGCAAGAAGGACACCCCCGGGGCTTACACCATGGCCCTGGAAGAGGCCTTTCAGACCGCCGCCAGCGGCTACTCCGAGGTGGTGACCGAGTTCCACATCGTGGGCGGGCTGCATCCCGACCTGCCCTTCCAGTATTTCCTCGACCTCATCGCCGGGCTCAAACAGCGCTTTCCCCAGGTCCACCTGAAGGCCTTCACCATGGTGGAGATCGCCTACCTGGCGCGGCGCGCCAAGCTTTCCATCCGCGAGACCCTGCAGAAGCTGAAGGACGCCGGGGTGGACTCGCTGCCCGGCGGCGGGGCCGAGATCTTCTGCGAGCGGGTGCGCCGGGTGATCTGCGACCACAAGATCTCGGGCGAGGAGTGGCTGGAGACGGCGCGCACCGCCCACCAGCTCGGCCTGCGCTCCAACGCCACCATGCTCTACGGCCACGTGGAGAACGACGAGGACCGCGTCGACCACCTGCTCAAGCTGCGCGCCCTGCAGGACGAGACCGGGGGCTTCCAGACCTTCATCCCCCTGGCCTTCCATCCCGCCAACACCCCGCTCGAGCACCTGCCCACCACCACCGGCATGCTGGACCTGCGCCAGATCGCGGTGGGGCGCCTGGTGCTCGATAACTTCGCCCACATCAAAGCCTACTGGCAGATGCTGACCCCCAAGATCGCGCAGATCGCGCTGCGCTTCGGCGCTGACGACCTGGACGGGACCGTCATCGAGGAGAAGATCTACCACGACGCCGGGGCCACCACGCCCCAGGGCCTGCGTCGCCAGGAACTGGAGCGGCTGATCCGCGAGGCCGGGCGCGAGCCCTGCGAGCGCGACACCCTCTATCGCCCCGTTTCCCGAAGTGAGACCTCGCTCACCGTCGAGGTCTGAAAGGGCCTTCCACAACTCCATCCTGGAAGCAAGGGCTTTTTGGAAATATTTCTGCAGGAGGGATATTTGGCTTTGAAATTGCCTTCGGGAACGGTCCCTTTTCCGCTTGCCTTTTTTTCGGCGGGTGTAAGATTTAATTAGGTTTGAGTGGCTGCGCGGAGCCGAACGCGGGATTCAGCCCCCGTCTTTGAGGTTCCCATGAACGTGCACATCAGTGCTAAGAGCACGCGCACTCCGGAAGTCGATCGAGAAATCAATCATCAGGTAGAGAAGCTGGGCCGGCGGCTGCAGGTTTTCCGCCCCGGGCTGGTGCACCTGCACGGCAGCTTAGAGCCCGGCGCCCTGCGCCATCAGGCGGTGGTCTCCCTCAACCTGCGCCTGCCTTCGGGCGAGCTGGCCGCAGAACAGTCCGGGCCCACGCCCCTGGCGGCGGTCAAGGCGGCCTTCTCCGAGCTGCTTGCCCAGGTGAACCGCCACAAAGAGCAGTTGCGCAACCTGCGCCGTCGCCGCGCCGGCAAGCATCTCGCCGATCATGTGCCGCTGGAGGGGACGGTGGCAGCGGTGCACCTGCCCACCATCACCGACGGCGACATCCGTTCCTACGTGGACGCCAACCTGGAGCGCCTGGAGCAGTTCGTGGACCGCGAGCTGCTCTACCGCGAGACCACCGGGCTGCTCGCTCCCGGCCTGGTGACCCGCGAGGAGGTGCTCGATGAGGCCATCGCCCGCGCCCTCAGCGAGGCGGAAGAGAAGCCCGAGCTGCTCTCGCTGGAGCGCTGGCTCTACCGGCTGGCCATCCAGGCCATCCGCCGCCTCTCGGCGGAGAACGGCGAGGCCGGCATCGCCGCCGTCCCCCTGGAGCAGTCGGCGCGCCGTCCCAACGTGCGCGCCAGCGACGACTCGGAGCTGCAGTTCCACCAGCCCGACGAGATCTTCCTGGAAGAGAGCGTCATCCCCGACCGCCGGGTGTTCACCCCGGAGCAGATCGCCGAGTCCGACGAGACCGTCGCCCTTATCGAGTCCGCTCTGCGGGGCGCCCGCCGCCAGGACCGGGAGGCGTTCATCCTGTTCGCCATCGAAGGCTTCACGGTGGAGGAGATCGCCGCCGCCACCGACCGTACCCCCGAGGAGGTGAACCTGTCCTTGCAGGCGGCGCGTGCCCGCCTGCAGAGCCGCTTGCCGCGTTCCCAGGTTCTCCGGGGCCGGCCCCTGCAGCGCTCCGGGACCGCCTGAACCGCGCTTCCTCTCAATCAGGAGAAATGCTGATGATCACGCGCGAAGCGATTCGAGAGCTGGCGGCCTTTGCATCCCCCGCCGGCTGTGCCGTGAGTTTCTACTTCCAGCCTCTGACTCCAACCAACAAGTCCCATCACGACGAACTCATCCGGGCCAAGGATCTCGCCCGCCAGGCCCTGCACGAGGCCGAAAAGCGCGGCAAGAACACCTGCGCCCGCGCCGACCTGGAGCGCATCCTCGCCCTGGCCGAACAGTTGCACGGCAACCACGCCCGCGCCAAGGCCGTCTTCGCCTGCGGCAGCCGCGGGCTGTGGCGGGAATTCGACTTGCCTCCCCGGCTGGCCCGCTCGCAGTGGTTCCTGGGCCACCACTTCCATCTCAAGCCCCTGCTGGCGCTGCTGGGCGGCTTGCCGCGCTGCGCGGTGGTGGTGGCGGACGCCAAGCGCGCCCGCGTCTTTCAGGTCGCTCCCGACCAGGTGGCCGAATCCAGCGGGCTCTTCGCCGCCGTCACCCGCCGCCAGCGCAGCGACGGCTTCCAAGGCTACGAAGCCGGCCACGCCCAGCGTCGCGTGGAGGACGACGAGCTCCACCACCTCAAGCACGTCAGCGAGCGCCTGAAGCACCTGGCCACGCGCGGCGGCTTCGAATTGCTGGCGGTGGGATGCCGGGACGAAACCTGGCACCTGCTGGAACCCCACCTGCACCCCTACGTGAAGCAGCGTCTGCTGGGGCGTTTCGCCTCCGATCCCATCACCGCCTCCCTGGAGCAGGTGCGGGAGCGGGTGCAGCAACTGCTGGACGCGCACCGCGCCCGCCGCAGCCGGGCGCTGCTGGAAGAGGTGCTGGGCGAGGCCCAGAGCCGCGGCCGCGGAGCTCTGGGCCTGCGCGACGTGCTGGCTTCCCTGGAGCGCGGCCAGATCCAATCGCTGCTGCTGGCGGAGGATTTTGCCGCCCGCGGCAGCCAATGCCGCGCCTGCGGCCGCCTGGACCACCGCGCGTTGCCGCACTGCCCGCTCTGCGGCGAGCAAACCGATGCGCTCGCCGACCTGAGCGAGCGTCTGCTCGCCCAACTGGTGCGCAGCGGCATCGAAGTGGTGCCGGTCGCGGATCCCGCCTTGCAGAGGGCGGGAGGCATCGCCGCCCTGTTGCGCTTCCGCGCTGCCCAAGGCGTGCGCCGGCGGCTGGCGGTTTGAGACAAGAAGACCCGGCAGGCGGGCCTGCCGGGTCTTCCCCCGGCACTCCTCCCCCATCCTTATCTCAGGCCGGGATCTTCATGCGCGCCGCCGGCGCCGCCGGGATCTTCGTCACCCTTCCGTCGTCAAGCCCGATCGGAGGCCTGCCGCCTTCCCGCCCCGCCGCCGCCAGCCAGCGCTCCAGGGCGATGCGCGCCGGGGCGGGCAACTGGGTGAAGCGCAGCCCGACTCGGCCTTCCTGGTCCGACCAGGCCACGTCGGCCTGGCCCTCGATGGCCGGTTCGACCCCGGGCGGCTGGAAGCGCACGATCACCCGCTGTCCCACGGCCACAGGCATGGGAGTGCGCACCACCATGCCTCCTTCGCTCATGCTGCTGGAGGTCACCTCCATCTCCATGCCCTTGCCGGAGCGGATCTGCACCGGCATCTCCACGGCATGGCGGAAGTAGCGCTGCTGCTCGCCCACCATCAGCCCATAGGCGACGCGCAGACTGCCCTTGAGCAGGTCGGGACAGAGGGGCTTGCTCAGCACCATGTTGGCGCCCAGGCGATAGGCGATTTCCTGGCGGCCGGAGTCGGCGACGCAGCACAGCAGGGTGCGGCGCCCGGCAGGCAGGCGGCGGATGCGCCCCAGCAGTTCCAGGCGCTCCTCCGCCTCGCCCGCGTCCACCACCACGGCGTCGAACTTGCGTTGTCCCAGCAACTCCAGGCATTCTTCCGCCCGCGTGCACAGCTCCACCCCCATGCCCAGGCCCTCCAGCATGGGCCGCAGAGTCCCCAACACCCCCGCATCAGAGCAGGTGAGCAGGCACTGCGGCTGCATCTCCCGGCTGCGGGCGCGGTCGCTGCGCACTCTGGCCTTTTGGGAGCGCAGGTTGTGCTCCGCGATGCGCAGCACGTCGTTGATGTCCGCTCCGGCCCGGAAGGTGGCCAGGCCGCAGCTCAGAGCGACGGGGAAAGAGGCCGCAGCCGCCTGGTTGCGGCGGGCGAGGGCCTCGAACAAGCGCTCCGCCGCCCGCTCCGCCTGCTCTTCGCTGGTCTCCGGCATCACCACCAGGAACTGGCCGGCGCTGTAGCGCACCACCGTGTCGGAGACGCGGAAGGTGCTGTCCATGATCTGGCCCACTTCCGCCAGGCAACGGTCTCCAGCCGCCTCGCCGTGGTTCAGGTTGATGGCAGCCAGGTCGTTGAGGTCGGCCAACAGCAGGGTCAGGCTGCTGCCGGTGCGCTTGGCGCGGCTGACCTCCTTGGGCAGGATGAGCTCCAGGTAGCGCCGGTTGAAGACTTTGGTGAGCGTATCCAGCAGGGTGGCCGCCTCGTTCCGCTCCTTCTCCACCAGTTGCCGGATGAGCTGTTCGCGGGCATGGTTCAGCTCCCGCCGTTGCTGCAACACG
>DATIWW010000134.1:0-2274 GCA_035519175.1 Terriglobales bacterium | reverse complement strand
TTGGCGACGATGCGGCCGCGCAGGTGCGCAATCATCGCGTGTAATTTAACCACAGAGGACACGGAGGGCACAGAGGAAGCTTTGGGCTTTAGGCTTTATGCTCTAGGCTGAGCACGATGAAGCGGATCCTATGGAGCGTCGTGATCGGCTTGATGGCTGCCGCAGGGGGTGGATTCTTCGCTACCGCCATTGCGGTGTTGTACGAGGTTCATCAGATGCCCCCCGCACCTCCAGGGGAGCCAACGGCCATCGGGTGGGATCTGGTCTCTCTCACCCATGCCCCTCCTCCCTGGGCCGTGCTGATGTTGCTCGCGGCCTTTTGCCTTGGCTTCAGCATCTCCTACCGCCGCACCAAGCCTAGAGCTTAGAGGCTAGAGCCTAAGCCCAGAGCTTAAAGCCTAGAGCCTCGAGCAGCATCCCAATCGCACCCCCGCGCGTCTAATCCCAGGCTCGCGTATTCTAACTGTGGTGAAGACCTGGCTGATCCCGCTGCTGGCGCTGGCGCTGGCGCCCGCCTCCGCGCAGGCGCCGCCGGCGCAACCCAACCCCCGGCCCGGGCCGCCCTGGGACCGCCCCGTGCTGCAGCGGCGAGACGCGGGGCCGCGCAGCAACCGGCTGTGCCCGCCGGCCTTCTGGGAGGTGCTGCCGCAGTTCACGCTGGCCCCCAAGGTCACGGTGGAGTCGGTGCAGTTCGCCGGCGCCGCCCACGTCCCCGCCGAGGTGCTGGAGAAGATCGCGGCCCGCTACCAGGGCAAGAGCTTCACCGGCCCAGGTTGGCCGGAAGAGCTTTCCGAAGCGGTGCGCGACGCCGAGCAGCAGCAAGGCTACTTCTGCGCCCAGGCCGAGACCGCGCCCCAGACGCTCTCCGGCAACAGCCTGAAGGAGCAGCGGCTGGCGATCACGGTGCGGGTATGGGAGGGCGAGCAGTACCGCCTGAAGCTCTACCTGTGGCGCGAGGCCACCGTCTTCTCGCCCGCGCAACTGGCGGCCATGATGCCGCTGCGGCCGGGCGAGGTCTTCTACATCTCGCGGATCCGCGAAGGCCTGGAGAAGCTGCGCCAGGCCTACGCCCGCCGCGGGCGCCTGGGCTTCGCCGCCTGGCTGGAGACGGAGATCGACAGCTCCGACAACTCCATCGCGCTGATTTTCAACCTGAACGAGGGCCCGGTGTACCGCATGGGGACGCTGCAGATCCTGGGGCTGCCGGCGGAGCTGGCGCGGCGCATCGCGCGCGCTTGGCGTCCCAAGCCCGGCCAGCCCTACGACGGCAGCGAGCCCGGCTACATCTTCGAGCGCTTTCGCGAGCAGCTTCCCAAGGACGCCGCCCCCGCCGCCAACACCCGCCTCAAGGTGGACGACAACACCGCCACCGTGGACGTGGTGCTGGACTTCCGCAGCAGCTCATAGGGGATCCGCGGCGAAGGAGATTACGTCCGGCGGCGGTAGAAGATGTTGAAGTCGAAGCCGGGGTTGGGGGGGAAGAGCCGGTTCACCTTGCGCAGGCGCTCGCCCAGGGCGTTGGGGGCCAGCAGCGGGTATTCACGCTCGCGCAGTTCGTAGTAATCCACGTCCAGGCAGAGGGCGAGCAGGTAGATGGCGATGGAGTCGGAGAAGGTGGCGGCGAAGTAGTCGGTCTTGGCCTTCTCCGCGTCGGGGGCCTGCGAGGTGGCCAGCTTGCGCAGTTCCCAGGCGTCCAGGCTGGTCTCGCCGCGCGCGCCCTCCATCACCTGCTTCCACACCAGTTCGGCGAACTCCTGCGAGACCCCGGCGCGCTCCACGAAGGCGTGGCCCACGTTGATGTAGAACTCGAATGCCACCGAAAACTTGTCGTCCATGAGGCGGGTGGAGATGAAGACGCACTGCGCGTCGCCCACGCTGAGGTTGCGGTGGCAGACGGCCTGGTCGCTCAAGGCCACGTCGTAGCGGTCCGCCACCAGGGTTTCGTCGCCGCGGCTGACGGTGAGCGGGACGAAGTAGTAGGCCTTGCGCTCGAGAGCGGCCGCGATCAGTTTGGGCACCGCCGCCACCATGCGCTCCAGGTCGGCGGGCGCGACCGCCACCTCGCCCAGCCAGGTGTAGCAGACGCCGTTGGGCGCTTGCGCCACCTGCGCCTCGCGGATCACCTCGGCGGCGGGGCGCAGCGCGGTCTGGGCGGGGGAAGACATGGCGGAGATTCTAATTGAGTGACTTGGTGATTTGGCGATTTAGTGATTTTCCAATCACCCAATCGGCAAGTCACCAAGTCGGCAAGTGCTTCAGACTTTCAGCTCGGCC
>DATIWW010000133.1:0-2509 GCA_035519175.1 Terriglobales bacterium | reverse complement strand
CTATCCGCGAATGGCACAACTAGCAAACGTGTCGGGTGATATAAGCGTTGTCGTTACGCTCCGTCCGGATGGAGTTGTTGAGTCCGCGACGGTTCTAAGCGGCATCGCCTTCCTGGTACTCAGGGAGGCCGCCCTCGACAGTGCCCGGCAGACGCGTTTTGAGTGTCGCGGGTGCACGGGGACGGTGTCCTACCTGATGTTGTACACATTCAGAATCGTCAAGGGTCCCGACTGTTGCAAGGCTCTTGACCTCGCACCCACCATCGAGCAGCAGTCGCAAGCTGGAGCGCCACGCGAGTCCTGGCAAACCCACGTGATTGTTACGGTTGAGCAGGCTTGCATCTGCGAGGGCCCAGCGGTAAGGGTTACGAGGACCTACGAGAAGGTTCGTTCGCTGAAGTGTTTGTACTTGTGGAAATGCTCCAAACGTCTGGTATCAACAGTCACCGACCAAGGAACGCGATAGCCTACTCGCTCCCGTGGTAGCATGAGGCCGACGGAGCGCCCGGCTCCGGGAATCCGGCCATGTTTTCCGCCCGCCGCCCATCGCCGTGTGTGCTCCTGCTCCTGCTGGTGGCCGCCGCCTGCCTGCCCGCGCGCGCCGCCGAAGGGCCGTGGGTGGAGGTGCGCTCGCCGCACTTCACCGTGCTCACCGACGCCGGCGAGAAGCAGGGCCGGGAGGTGGCGCTGCGCTTCGAGCAGATGCGCCATGTCTTCGGCACCCTCTTCGAGCGCGCCCGCATCAACATGCCGGTGCCGCTGGTGGTGGTGGCCTTCCGCAGCCAGGGCGAGATCAAGCAGGTGCTGCCGCTGTGGAAGGGCAAGCCGGTGGAGGACGCCGGCTACTACCAGCCCGGCCCCGACCGCGATTACATCGCGCTCGACCTCTCGGCGGAGGATGTGTGGCACGTGGTCTTCCACGAGTACGCGCACCTGCTGCTGCGGGGCAACTATCCCACCACCCAACCCTGGTTCGACGAGGGCTTCGCCGAGTACTACGCCACCATCGAACTCACCGGCAAGCAGGTGGTGGTCGGCAAGATGCCGGAGGGCTACGGCGAGCTGCTGGGCAGCCATGCCCACATGCCGCTGGCCGACCTGTTCAACGTGGCCCACGACTCCAGCGCCTACAACGAGAGCGGCAGCCGCCGCAACCTCTTCTACGCCCAGTCCTGGCTGGTGGTGCACTACCTGATCGACAAGAAGCAGATGGCGCAGGCGGGCCAGTACTTCGACCTGGTGATGAACCAGCACATGCCCGTAGCCGATGCCATCCCCCGCGCCTTCGGCATGGACGCCAAGCACCTGGGCGACGCGGTGGACGACTACTCGCGCTCCGCCGGCGCTAAGGCCTACATCTTCGATCTGCCCCCGTTGGCGTCCGCCGGCGACTACTCCTTCCGCAAGCTGGACGCGCTGGCCGGCCAGGCCGCGCTGGCCGACCTCAAGCTGCACCTGCGCGATCACTTCGACGAGGGGGTGAGCGAACTGGAGGCGGTGCTCCAGCAGAAGCCCGACTTGGCCGCCGCTCACCGCGGCCTGGGCTACGCCTACCTGCGCAAGGGCGACTTCCAGCGCGCCGGGCAGCACTTCCAGCGGGCCGCCGAGCTGGATCCGAAGGACCCGCAGGTGCTCTACTACGCCGCCCTGCTCATGAACCGCGAGAGCTTGGCCTCGGGACGGCCCATCGCCGACGCCGGCGGCATGCAGCAGAAGCTCGACACCGCGCTCAGCATCGATCCCGAGTTCGCCGATGCCTGGGAGCTGCTGGCCTTCGCCGACCTCGCCCTGCAGGACGAGCGTGGCGCCCTGGAAGCCCTGAAGCGGGCCATCCAGCTCAGCCCCCGCGACGAAGGCTACCAGCTCAACCTGGCGCTGTTCTACATGCAGCAGCGGCGCTGGGACGACGCCTCCGCTATCCTGGAGCACCTGAAGGACAGCAACGACTCCGCCATCGCCACCCGCGCGGTGCAGAGCCTGACGGCGCTGGATGAAGCCCGGGTGGGCCGCACCGCGGTCGCGCCCCTGGCCCAGAGTTCGAAGTATCCCGCCTCCTACGACGCGCCCCAGTGGCGGCCGCAGCCCGGCCAACCCGCTCCCGACGTCACCCAGCCCATCCAGAAGGAAGCCGAGCCTCCCCCCGACACCCGCCCCATCCAGTTTCTGAAGGGGCGGCTGGTGGCGGTGGACTGCTCGGCGCCGCCCGCCGCCATCGTGAGCATCGCGGCGGGCAGCCGCGTCCTCCGCCTCCGCACCCCCGACCGCAGCAAGCTGGTGCTCATCGGCGCCGACACGTTTTCCTGCGACTGGCACGACCTCAAAGTGTCGGTCAACTACAAGGCCGGAGGCAGCGTGGACGGCGATCTGGTCTCGCTGGAGTTGCCCTAGGACAAAAAAGCCCTCCCGCGGGGGCGGGAGGGCTTGCGGATCGGGTGATCCCCTGCGGCGGCCGGGGGAGCCGCCACTCTGCTAGACGCGGGTGACGTTGGCGGCCTGGAAGCCCTTGGGC
>DATIWW010000132.1:0-5543 GCA_035519175.1 Terriglobales bacterium | reverse complement strand
GTCGCGGTCCTGCCCCTCGATGTACTGCTTGATATGGGTTTCGAGGATCTCGTCACTGATGCGGAACTTGCTGGGGCTGCCCAGCAGTTCTTGCTTGTGCAGGTAGTAGCAGTAAGCGCAGTCCAGGTTGCAGACCGCCCCGATGGGCTTGATCATCGCGTGATAGGCGCGCGTGGCCCCGGGCGGCGCGGGATACGCAGACAGGTCGGAGATCTGAACCAGATCACTCACATGGGCAAGCATTCGTGCGGACTTCTACGTCCTCTCTGGCAGCGAGACGTCGCTGTTCGTCTTTCCGGGTGCTTCTGTTCTCTACCTCTCCAAAGTTACGGGGGAGCGGTGGAGGGGCGGAACTAGCAGTTTTCACAGGCGGGAGGTCCAAAAATGGGGGTTCCAGGAGGGGCGGCGCCGGCCTGTGAGGATCAGGGATCGCGGCGGAAGGGGTCAAAATACAGGGAGAACGTGAAGCCGATGGCATTCACGTGCGGAGTCGAGGACCGGCTGTCGTTCTCGCGCTCGAAGTAGGGTTCCAGCTCGATGTGCTTGCCTACTGGGAGAATCACGCCAAAGGAGTACGCATTCTTGTTCCAGATGCCGTAGCGGCTGTCGTAGTAGACCTCGCCGCACGCGTCCTTCGCCTAGCGCCGGGAGGGGAAGGTGAGCACCTTGACCCGTTGGGAGGGCAGGTCGTGTACGGGCCCCATCACCGAGCCGGTCTTAAGGACGGCCCACACGTAGAACCAGGTGTCGAAGATGGGGTTCGCCGATTGGAGAGTCTTGCGGACGGCGCTTCGGACCTCAGGATCGCTGTCCCCGGCGAGGGGGATGCTGGAACGCTGCAGAAGTGCTCCCATGGGTTCGGCCCTCTCACGGATATTGCGTTCGACTATCCGTGAACTACACCTACGAGGCTAAGCGGGACGGCCCAGCCTGCCTACTGGCAAAAATACTGGCCTTCGGCTGCGGATGTACGAGCCTCCCGGCCGGCAAGGCCAATAGAGCCCACCTGGGAGTCTGTTCGCGGGAACTGGCGACCCCGTTGGGCGCGCCCACCTGTGAGAACTCCCAGTTTCGCTTTGGCGGCTGCTTTCGTAGCTTGGACGGGTAGCGAGGCCCCCGGGTCGCGGCCCGCTCCAGGTGCCGGGCCAAGAAATCAGTTTGAGCAAGGAGTCTCACATGACGGTGTGCACGAAGCGGGGAACCGCAAGAGCACTAACCTTACTCTTGATCGGTCTGCTCTTGCTGGCCGCGGGTAGCGCAGCGCAGGAGCGCAGCCCATACTGGCCCGGCGCCAACAGCCCGATCTTGCCGGCCCCAGCCGGATTGCCGCTGAAGGTCGCATTCCCGGGGCTCCCTGCGAACCATGCCGCGCCGCCCGCCGGCGTTCCTGGCGCGCAGACTTACCGTGGCGCGTCCTCCTCCACCTCGAAACCGGGTGATGCTCCCGCCGGGGTGCGGCGCATCACGCTTGATGAAGCTCAGCAGCAAGCCGCCGCGGCGGCCAATCCGATGGTGCGCCTCGCGGAACTCCAGGTGGAAGCCGCCAAGCAGCACCGGCTGGGCTTCCAGTCTCTTTACTTTCCCAACATCAGCGGGCAGCTGGTGAACCTCCACATCAACAAGCAGACGGGCGAGGTGCTCACGGTGCGCCGCCCGTTTGGGTTGCCGCCTGCGCAGGTACCCGTGAACATCTTTGCAAAAGACTCGACCATGTTGAACTTTACAGCGGCACAACCGATCACACCGCTGTTCTCGATCCATGAACTGGTGAAAATCGCACGCGCGGACGAGAACATCGCACGGGCGAAGGCGGGCATGCCGGTGGCGGAAACCGCGCGTCAGATCGAAAAGAACTACTTCGACCTGCTGGTCGCTCAACGGGAGCTGGCCGGCGCACAAGCCGACGCCAGTAAGGTCCGGGGTAAGTGGCTGAGGGCGGACGCGTCAGGAGCGCCACCGGTGTCGCCGGAGCAGGAGATCGACATGCTCGCCGCCGAGAAGGAGGTCTTGCTTGCCACCAGCAAGGTACAGGAGCTGACCGCGTCCCTCAACGAAATGCTGGGCCTGCCGGAAGGCACGATCCTGGAGCTCGTCCCGCCCGAACCTCTGGTGGAAGACGTGTCGCTGAAAGAAGCCAACGAGAAAGCGGCGGCCAACCCCGAGGTCGTGGAGGCGGAACAGACCGCGGTGAAGGCGCACGCCGGCTCGGCCTTGGCAAAACTGCAATACCTGCCGACTGTCGCCGTCCTCGGTGGATACGCAAATCAGAACTTCGTCAGCAACGCCCTTCTGCCCCGGGATTTCTCATATATCGGTATCATGGCCACGTACACCATCTTTGACTTCGGCAAGCGCGAGCGCGACGTGAAAGAGCGCGCGGCGCAAGTGGAAGCGGCGGATCTGGCGGTGCAATTGACCAAGGCCAAGGTGGCGGGAGAGGTCAAGAAGAGCTATTTCGAACTGGAACGCTCACGTCAGCTTAGCCAGTTGGCGCGCCGCATGATGTCTGCGAGCCGGGTGATGGACGCAAGCTACCGGCCCGATGATCCGGAGATGCAGTCGGCACGGGCCAAGATGGAAGCGGAGATGTACCGGGCTGAACTCGAGCATCGCCAGGCATTCGGCCGATTGAAGAGTCTCATGGGTGACAAGTAATTGGGAGAAGATCTGGGTTTACACATGTAAACAGTCACAACTGTTGACAAGTCCCCTTAACTGACGATAAATCCGCTATGCCACCAAGACCAGGAAACGTTGAAAAGTTCGATGAGTTCCTGCGCCAGCCCCAGCTTCTCAGTTTGGTTTGTCGGTGGGCGGAATGTCCAACCGATGCACTTCCAAACCCTGCTGCCGCAGGGTGCGAAAAAGCCGACGCCGGACGAGGTATGCTCTACAAGTGCTCCAGGGACGCCAGGGACTGATCGAGGCCAGGAAACCAAGGGTTTTGAGTCAGGACTAGAGTTCTAAGATCGTCCCCTAGGGCGCGCCATGCTTCCTATCTGCCCTCCCTCCCGATCACTTGCCGCCCAGGGCGGGCAAGTCGGCCATGCGATACAGCCCCAGCGACTTGTCGGCGTAGGCGCTGCCGGCGCCGGGTGGGTCCGGGAGAAGCTGCAGCGCGGCGGGGAAGCAGAACGGCGGCAGCGCCAGGTTCAGCGGGCGCCAGTCTCCGGTGACGATGTCGCGGTTGCCGGCCTGTGCGGGGAAGGTCGTGGTCAGCAGGTAGGTGGAGCCGCTTTGCCGCAGTTGCCGCAGCGCCCGCGCGCTGTCGGCGAAGGAGAAGTGCACCAGGGCGTCGCGGCACAGCACCAGGTCCACCTGGGGCAGCGGGTCGCGGAGCAGGTCCAGGCGCAGGAAGCGGCGGCCCGCGCGGGCGTGCGCGGCCAGCTCCTCCACCAGCTCGCGGACGATGTCGGCGCCGATGTATTCCACCTCCGGCAGCTCGATCAGGCGCATCCAGTGGAAGTCGCCGCAGGGGATGTCGAGCAGGGAGCGGACTCCCAGCTCGCGCACCAGTTGGGTCAGCCGGGAGCGCAGGGAGCGGGTGCGCTCCTCGCCCGAACCCGGTCCCGACCGCGACTCGCTGCCTCCCCAGGCATTCTCGCGGTAGATGCGCCGGAAGATCCTCTCCCTCCGCGACCACCCCATGGCCGGCGGATTATAGCGCGGGAGGGTCCCCGGCCCGCGAGCGGCCGGGGGGGCAGCTTCCGCGAAGCGCGGGTCACGCCGGTTCCGCGTGCCGGAAACCGCCGCCAGGGATGAACCTGTCGCCAAAACGTGCTATGGTGGTCGAGTTCGAGTGTGCCTTTGCGGCCAGCCGCTGGCATTTTGAGGTTGTCTCTCACCTGCCCTCTACTCGCCCCGAGAACACGCGACCAGTCCAAATCCACGATTGAGGAAACTATGAAAAACATTTATGTGGGAAATCTCTCCTTCGACACCAGCGAGGAAGAGTTGCGAGCCGCCTTCGAAGCGCACGGCCAGGTGGACAAGGTGACGGTGGTGCGGGACCGGGACACGGGCCAGCCCCGCGGCTTCGCCTTCGTCGAGATGGCGAACGACGGCGAGGCGGAGAAGGCGATGGCCAGCCTCAACGGCAGCACGCTGCGCGGCCGGGCGCTGAACGTGAACGAAGCGCGCCCGCGGGTGGAGCGCGGCGGAGGCGGCGGGCGGGACTCGCGCGGCGGGGGTCGCGGCGGCCGCGGCGGCTACGGCCGCTACTGATCCGGCGGCGCGCCGGCGCCGCTCCCTCGCTCAGTGCTCTTCGGAGACCGCACCCTGCAGGTACACCGTGGTCAGCAGCACGAAGATATAGGCCTGCAGGAAGGAAACGAAGATGTGCAGGCCCATGAAGATCACCGGAATGCCGATGGGGATCATGGAGAAGAAGACCAGGCCCACCAGCTCTCCGGCGAACATGTTGGCCCACAGACGCACGGTGAGCGACAGGATGCGGGCGCAGTGGCTGATCAGCTCGATGGGCATCATCAGCGGCGCCAGCAGCAGCACCGGACCCATGAAGGTCTTCACGTATTTCAGCGGGCCCAGCCGCCGGATCCCCTGCCAGTGATAGTAGAGGAAGGCGGTGACCGCCAGGCCCAGGGGGACGTTGGGGGTCTCGGTGGGCGACTCCAGGCTGGGGATCATGCCCATCAGGTTCCCCGCCAGGATGAAGAGGCCCAGGCAGAGCAGAAAAGGGGTGAAGCCCTCGCTGTGGTGCCCGATGATCTCCCGGCTCTGGTTCTGCACGAAGCCGCGCAGCCCTTCGAAGACGTGCTGCAGCGAGCTGGGGTTCTCCACCGAAAGCCGCGAGCGCAACCCCAGGAACACCGCCAGCAGGAAGAGCGCGATCAGCACCTGCATGGCTACGAAGTTGGGGATGGGCGCCTGCGGGTACTCCGGGTGGAGGCCCAGGGCGAGCAGCACCCACGTCACCACGCCCCCGAAGAGCTTGTTCAGGATCGCCGTGAACCAGAGTTGGTGGGGCATGGAAGTGGCCGGCGTTCTGTCGCCGAGGACCCGCGATGCGGGCTTGCTGTCGTTATACCACACGCTCGCGCGGCGAACCAAGGGTAGCCCGTCCCACTCCGGAGCCGCTCCCAGAACGAGATTCCTCCGCCTCTTCCGCCCCTGATGCCCTGCTCCCGCGCCTGCCCCCCGGGCTATCCTGAGCCTGGAGGTTGCCGCCATGCTCGCATCCACCAGTCCCGCCGGCGCTTTCGGCGGCTGGATCAAGTGCTACTGGCTGGCCTGCAGCCTGGCTCTGTTCGTGCTTCTGGCGGTGGTGCTCCTGCTCACCTACTGGGAGGATCCCGCCCGGCCGGCGGCCTTGCTCGGCTTCCTCGCCGTGATGCTGCTGGTGGGGAGCACGGCCGAGTACCTGCGCACCACCCAGCAGGGCCTGCTCCTGCTGCAGGAGCTGCTCCGCCGCCAGAACGAGCTGGGCATCAAGTTCAGCGTGCGCGCCAGCCATGGCCGGGCGCGGGTGCAGGTGGCCAACATCGGCGCCCCCGGCGCGGTGGTGACCCGGGTGGTAGTCCGCG
>DATIWW010000131.1:0-5112 GCA_035519175.1 Terriglobales bacterium | reverse complement strand
TAACTTCCTTCTTCGCGCTCATGATCCGCTCCTACATGGGAAAGACTCCGCAGGTGCCCGCCACCGCCTACGTGGACCTGTCCGCCCAAGTCCTGGGCGACGTGGTACTGGGCGAGCACTCGAGCGTCTGGATGAACGCGGTGCTGCGCGGCGACGTCCACGAGATCCGCGTGGGCGCCCACTCCAACGTCCAGGACTGCTCCGTGCTCCACGGCATGAAGCAGCGCTTCGGCGTCTACCTGGGCGAGTACGTCACCGTGGGCCACTCGGTCACCCTGCACGGCTGCACCATCGGCGACCGCTGCCTCATCGGCATGGGCGTGGTCATCTTGAACGGCGCGCGCGTGGGCGAAGGCTGCATCGTGGCCGCCGGCTCGCTCATCCCGGAGGGCTGGGAGCTTCCGCCCAACTCGCTCTGGATGGGCTCCCCCGCCAAGATGCGCAAGACCTTGACCGCCAAAGACCACGAGATGGTGATGCGTTACGCGCAGAATTATTTGGGCTACAAGGACCAGTACTTGAAGGAAATGAGGAGTCAGTAGTCAGGAGTTGGCGGGTGGCTCCGCTGAGAACTAGGAACTGGAGGTCCACAGTGACCAGACGCGACGCGGTGATCTTGGTGAGTCGTCTCATCGGCCTGTACCTGCTGGTCTGGGCGCTCGACAACGCCACCAATCTGCCCGCTTACTCGTTTTCCGTGGCGCACCGCCTTGGCGAGTATAGTGTCGTGCTCGGTAGCAGCTATCTCCGGAGCCTTGACCTGATCGAATTGGTGGCTTGCATGGTGCGTGTCGTCGGTCTCCTTGCGCTCTCGGCCTGGTTCTTTCATGCCGGCCCGCGCCTGCAGGCTTTGCTGCTGCCGCCGGAAAAACAAGCCAGCAGCTAGGAGCTACCAGCCAGTAGCCTGTCGAAACTAGAAACGAGAAACTAGAAACTGATGGTGAAAGCGGTTCGAGGCACTCGCGATCTCCTCCCCCCGGAAACGGCGCTGTGGAACTTCGTCGAGGCCGCCTGCCGCGACGTCTTCCACACCTACAACTTCCGCGAGATCCGCACTCCCATCTTCGAGGAGACCCAGCTCTTCGCCCGCTCCGTGGGCGAGGAGACCGACATCGTCTCGAAGGAGATGTACACCTGGGAGGACCGCGGCCGCGGCGCCAGCGAGAAGGGCCAGTCCCTCACCCTGCGCCCGGAGAACACCGCCGGGGTGGTGCGCGCCTACATCGAGCACAAGCTGTGGGAGCGCCCCGGCCTGCAGAAGCTCTACTACATCGGCCCGCAGTTCCGCCGCGAGCGCCCGCAGAAGGGCCGCTACCGCCAGTTCTACCAGATCGGCGCGGAGGTGATCGGGCCGCCCGCCGCCGGCAGCGAGTCGCCGGTGCGCGACGCCGAGGTGCTGGAGATGCTCGCCACCCTGCTCGACCGCCTGGGCATCGCCGATTGGACCCTCGAACTCAACTCCGTGGGCTGCGTCCACGACCGGCCGAGGTATCACGAGGCCCTGCGCCAAGCGCTGAAGGACGTGGTCGGTAAAATGTGCGCCGACTGCCAGCGCCGCGCCGTCACCAATCCCCTGCGCGTGCTCGACTGCAAGGTCCCCGAGGACCAGCCCATCATCGCCAAGCTGCCGCGCATGCTGAGTTTTCTGGATGACGCCTGCCGCGCCCACTTCGCCGCCGTCCAGGGTTTGCTCTCGGCCATGTCTGTTAACTACACCATCAATGACAGGATGGTTAGGGGCCTCGATTACTACAGCCGCACGGCCTTCGAGTTCACGCACGGGAAGCTGGGCGCGCAGAACGCGATCCTGGGCGGCGGCCGCTATGACGGCTTGTCGGAGTTGCTGGGCGGGCCGGCGGCGCCCGGCATCGGCTTCGCCATCGGCGAGGACCGCCTGGTGCTGGCGCTGGAAGAATCGGCGGCGGCGGTCGCGCGCCCGCCCGACGTGTACATCGCCCCGCTGGGCGAGGGCATGAACCGCGAGGCCGCGCGCCTGGCCCGCGAACTCCGCCATCACGACGTGGTGGTCGAATTGGGCGACGAAACCTTCCGCCTGAAGAAATCGCTCGAGACCGCCTCCAAGCTGGGCGCGCGCTTCGCCCTGATCGTGGGCGAGAACGAAGTGAAGTCCGGCTCGTTCGCGCTCAAGGAACTGGCCACCGGCGAGCAAGTCTCAGTGCCGCGCGCCGAGCTGCCCAAGAGGCTGCAGCGATGAACATCTGCCGTGCCGCCACGCTGATCCTCTTGCTCGCGGCCGTCTGCCTCGCGCAGGAGCACAAGGAATATTCCGCCAAGGAGCAGGCCAGGCAGGTCATCGCCGCGCGCGAGCAGCAGGCCTTTGAGCAGGAGTTCGCGGCGCGCGAGCGCTCGCTGGCCGAGGCGGAGAAGCGCCACGACTGGCCCTTCATCGCGAAGCTCCTCACCGACGACTTCGTGGAGATCGCCGCCGACGGCAAGCGCTACTCCAAGTCCGAGGTCGCCGCCTACTTTCCCGACATCCAGCTCCACGATTACCAGCAGGACGAAGTGCGCGTGCAGCGCGTCGCCGCCGATGCCGTGCTGGTGACCTCGACGGTCAAGGTGGACGCCAGCTTCCGCGGCACCCGCATCCCCTCGCACAGCTACGTCTCCACGCTTTGGGTGCGCCGCAAAGGCCAATGGAAGATCGTCTTCCACCAGGTCACGCCCATCCCCGAGCCCGCGCCCGCGGCGCCGCAATAGCCGCGCCTGCTCGCCGCTCCTTCTCCCCTCGACTTCGTCTCGGGGTCAGTCGCGGCTCGTTCCCAATACGACCGCTTTGTGGCACGACTGAAGTCGTGCCCTCCCGGGATGCTGCCAAGATTCGTAGCACAGCCGTGGCCGAACCCGCGCGAGCATTTATAATCTGTGCTCCGCTCCCGGCGGCCGAACTCCCAGGACAATGCTCGATTTCTTAGGCGATCTGCGACGCACCCACCGCTGCGGCGAACTGCGCTCCTCGGACGCCGGCGGCCGCGCCACGCTCATGGGATGGGTGCACCGCCGCCGCGACCTCGGCCACCTCATCTTCCTGGACCTGCGCGACCGCAGCGGCCTCACCCAGGTCGTCTTCAATAAGGAAGCCAACGCGGCACTCCACGAAAAGGCCAGCGGCCTGCGCACCGAGTACGTGGTCGCGGTCACGGGCGCGGTCAAGCCGCGCGATCCCAAGACGGTGAACAAGAACCTGCCTACCGGCGAGATCGAGTTGGTCGCCGAGGAGCTCAAAGTCCTCAACGAAGTGACCAAGCCGCTGCCCTTCTCTCCGGCGGAACTGGCCGCGCCCGGCGCGCCTCTGCCCAACGAAGAACTGCGCCTCAAGTACCGCTATCTCGACCTGCGCCGCGACTCGCTGCAGCAGAACCTCGAACTGCGCCACCGGGTGGCGCTGGCCATCCGCCGGTACCTGTCGGATGCGGGCTTCCTCGAGGTCGAAACACCGTTCATGACCCGCTCCACCCCCGAGGGCGCGCGCGATTACCTGGTGCCCAGCCGGGTGCAGCCGGGCTCGTTCTACGCGCTGCCGCAGTCGCCGCAGCTCTTCAAGCAGATCCTGATGATCTCCGGCTGCGACCGCTACTTCCAGATCGTGCGCTGCTTCCGCGACGAGGACCTGCGCGCCGACCGCCAGCCCGAGTTCACCCAGATCGACCTGGAGATGTCGTTCCCTCAGCCCGAGCGCGTCTACGAGGTGGTGGAAGGCTTCCTGGCGGCGGCGTGGAAGGCCGCCGGCGTCGAAATCAAGCCGCCCTTCCCGCGCATGACTTACGACCAGGCCATCCGCCAATACGGATCGGACAAGCCCGACCTGCGCCTGCCCCCGATGACCGACGTGCGCGCCGCCTTCGCGCCGGCGGACCTCGAGAAGCTGGGGGTGAGCGCGCAGCTACCGGTGGTGGCCATCCGCATCCCCGGGGTGGGCGAACTCTCGCGCAAGGAGCGCGACGACCTGAAGCCGCTGCTGGCCGACAAGAGCGGCGCGTCCAAGCTCTTCGAGGACTTCAAGCGCCTGGAGAAGAACTTCCCCGAGGCCGCGGCCAAGGTGCGCGAAATGGTGGCTGGTGTGGCCCAGCCGCCCTCGGCTGGGCAGGAGGACTTGATCGTCCTGGTCGCGGGCAACGGCAAGCCCGCGCCGCATCCTTCCGAGGGCGGCGTCAAGCCCGAGGTCAAGCAGCACGACCACGCCGTGTACACCGCCGCGGGGGCGCTGCGCGTCGCGCTCGCCCAGCGCTTCGCCGCGCGCCACCAGGCCTTTGCCGGCGATCCCAAGAGCGCCGCCTCCTACCGCTTCCTCTGGGTCACCGACTTCCCCATGTTCGAGTGGGACGAGGAAGGGAAGCGCTGGGCCGCCGCCCACCATCCTTTCACCTCGCCGCACGAGCAGGACCTGGAGGAGGGCAAGCTGGAGAGTGACCCGGGCGCGGTGCGCTCGCTGGCCTACGACGTGGTGCTCAACGGGACGGAATTGGGCTCGGGCTCCATCCGCATCCACCGCCAGGACGTGCAGCGGCGCATCTTCCGCGCCCTGGGCATGAGCGAGGAGGAGGCGCGCGCGCGCTTCGGCTTCTTCCTGGAGGCGCTGGAGTACGGCACCCCGCCGCACGGCGGGCTGGCCCTGGGCCTGGACCGCATCGTGATGATCCTGGCGGGGGCGGAGTCCTTGCGCGAGGTCATCCCCTTCCCCAAGACCGCCCGCGCCGTCGACCTGATGGTCGACGCCCCCACGCCGATTCTGATGCCTCAAGAGGACGAGCTTGAACTAATCACTGCTTGGCCGAACCTTGGTAAGGGTGAGCGCGCGTTGGCGGACTATTGTGACAAGTTGCTGCGGTTTGCGGACCAGCACTTGTTTACGGTCAAGCTTTTCTTCGACGAAACGACTGCTTATCAGAAAGCGGTGTCTCTGGTATTAGCGAAGGCTTACAACGACGCTCGCGGGGCCGTAAAGCTTGCGAAGGCCGGATACGGGCCGCAGTCGGCAGCGATCTGCCGATCTCTTGTGGAGGGATTCATCAACGTGCAGTACATCTCGGCGGCGGAACAGGAGCGACGCTCAAAGGCCTTCTTGCGGTCAATTAGTGTTGATTCCCAGCG
>DATIWW010000130.1:0-6919 GCA_035519175.1 Terriglobales bacterium | reverse complement strand
CCAGCCCGATCAGCGTCCCCACCACCCCTCCGCACACCGAGATGAAGACCGCCTCCGCCAGGAACTGGAAGCGGATGTCGCGGCGGGTCGCCCCCACCGCCTTGCGGATCCCGATCTCGCGCGTGCGCGCCGTCACCGTGGCCAGCATGATGTTCATGATCCCCACCCCGCTCACCAGCAGGGTGATCATGGCGATCCCCAGCAGCACCAGGGTGAGCGCGGTGGCCGTCTTGCCCGCCACCGCCAGCAGTTCGGTGAGGTTCTCCACGTGATAGACCGACTCCGGGCGGTGCCGCTGACGCAGCACTTCCTGGATCTCGGCCGTCGCTCGCGGCACCTCGTCGGCGCTGGCCACGGAGAAGAAGAGTTGTTTGACCGCGTCCGTGCCGGTGAAGTAGCGGCTGACGGTGTAAGGCAGGACGATGGTGTCCTCCGCCACCTCCGACTGCCCGAAGGTCTCCACCCGCTCGCGGAAGGTGCCCACCACGGTGAAGGGCAGGCCGCTGAGCTTGATGGTCTGGCCGATGGCGGCGTCCTGGCCGCCGTAGAGGCGCTGCGCCAGCTTCTGCGTGATGCACACCACCTTGTTGCGCGCCATGGCATCCTGGTCGTCGAAGAAGCGTCCCGCCAGCACCTCCAGGTTGCGCACCTGCTGATACTGCGGGTCCACGCCCAGCACCAGCACGTCGCGCTCCATGCCTCCTCCCACCGGGATGCGCTGGTGGATCTCCACCATGGGCGAGGCCGCCACCACGCCCGGCACCTGGCGCTGGACCGCCTGCATGTCCTCCACCGTGAGGAAGTCGCCGGGGATGGTGTTCACCGAGGCGTTGCTGCCGCCCTCGTACCAGGCATAGATGAGGTTGGCGCCGATGGCCTGGATCTGGCCCAGCACATAGCTCTTGCCGGTCAGGCCCACCGTGACCACCAGGATCAGCGAAGCGGTGCCGATCACCATGCCCAGCGCGGTCAGCACGAAGCGGATCTTGTGGTCGCGGAAGGAGTCGATGGCCATGCGCACGATCTCGTTAAAGACGCGCTCGGCTTTGGCCGTTTTGGGGCTGCCCAGGATCTCGACTTCCATGCTAGGTGTGATGCTAAACGCTGGAGTGGCGGGAGGCAATCGCGGCGGGGGCCACGGCCGGGCTCAGGACTGAGGCAGGGCGGCGCGCTGCAGGGCGCGGGCGAGCGCCGCCCGCCAGGGGAAGTCGGGGGGCGGCACGGCGGCGGGATCCTCCGCCTCCAGCGGGCGCGCGGGCCCTTTCGGGGCGCGGCGCAGCGCCGCCTGCACCAGGCGGTTGGCTTCGCGATTGTGCTCGCGGCGGATGTGGGTGAGGGTGAAGGCCTCGAAGGAGCCGATCAGGGCTCGGCAGAATTCGTAGATGGGGCGCAGCGCCGGACTCTGGCAGGTGTAGAGGCCGTTGATCTGCCGCACCACCACCTCCGAGTCGCTGAAGACCTGCAGGCGGGCGCAGCCGCAGGCGGCGGCGTACTCCAGGGCGAGCAGCAGGGCGGCGTACTCGGCGTAGTTGTTGTCCTGGGCGGCCAGCGACTCGCTGATCTCCACCCGGCGCCCTTCGCCGTGCTCCAGCACCACCCCGATGCCGGCCAAGCCGGGGTTGCCGCGCGAACCGCCGTCCACGTAGGCCACCAGGTGCGACATCCGGAGCAGTATACACAAACTTTTTGTGTTTCCGATCTCCAAAAGAAAGTGGGGCGGACGGGTTGCTTTCCGCCGGGCGGAGGACTACCATCTCTCTCCGGCGCGCCCCCCCGCCCAGGATCCCCTCATGGCCCTCTCCGTCTCCATCCAGCCCCAAGGACGTCTCGCCCAGTCCCTGGTCGAGCGCATGAACCAGCTCGACCTCACCCTGCGCCAGGTGGCCGAGCGCACCGGCCTCACCTACGAGCACGTGCGCAAGCTGGCCAAGGGCGCCGCCTTCCCTTCCCGCCTGGCGTTGCGCGAACTCTGCCGCGTGCTCGCCCTCGACCTTGCCGAGATGGACCGCCGCGCCGTCGCCGACCGCCTGGAGCGCAAGTACGGCGGCATCCCGCACGCCCTCGCCGGCAAGCATCCCGAACTCTCGCTGCTGGCGCCCTGGTGGGACCTGCTGACCGAGGAGCAGAAGACCAGCTTCCGCATCCAGATCCGCAGCGTGGCCGAATCCAACCAGCGGATGGCGGCCGGACGCAAGCCCGCGCGCGGCGTGACGCGAGGCAGCGCCGCGGCCCGCCCGGCGCGCAAGTAGCGCGCGCGCCCCGCGGCAGGAAGTCCCGCTCTTGTGGATTTGCTGTGACTTTTTTGTGGATAAATGCCCGTTTTGCACCAAAAACGGGCATTGACTCTTTTCCGGGCGACGCGTAGTCTGCGCACCGTCGACGGCTGAAAGGGTTGGTCGGTGTACGTAGCCGGTCAGTCCGAAGTAAGCTGGGTGATTCGCCGGCCGGGGGACAACCCGGCAGGCGCCCGAACGAAAAAGACCGACGGACCTGCGAGGGGGCGCCGGGATTCGGGGCCGCGAAAGCGGCGGTCGCATCAGGGGCTGTGGCGGTGCATGCGTCCACGCTGTTGGCTTTCTCGCAAGAGCCGGCGGCTAGAGCATAACCAATGCCGCAGCCCTTCCTATTTGTATCCCCCTCTCTGCCCTCCTTGCGCCCCGGATAGCTTGAAGCGCGCGCCCTGCTGCATTACGCTAGAGCGAAATACCCCAGGTCATGACTCCGCGAATCGGCCCTGCCCTTCTGTTCTTCTCGCTCCTCGCCCTGTCCGCGGCCTTCAGCCAGCAATCGTCACCACCGCCGGCCACCGCACCGCAACTGGTGGTGCAGACCGGACACGTGAATGTACCCGACGGCCTGGCCATCAGCCCCGACGGCAAGCTGCTGGTCACGGGCAGCACCGACAGCACGGTACGGCTCTGGGAGCTCGCGACCGGGCGTCAGTTGCTCTCCATCCCCGCCGGCCCTGCGCAGCAGATCTACGACGTCGCCCTCAGCCGCGATGGACAGTCGGTCTTCGCCGTGGGCATCGGCTGCCAACTCAAGCGCTGGGAGGTGGCGACCGGACGGCTGCAGTGGACGGCCAGGCTCAAGTGCGATTACGCGCGCAAGCTGGCGCTCAGCCCCGATGGCACGCGCCTGGCCGCCGCCGGCAGCACGTGGAGCGGGGGAGCGGGATCGGTCATCGTGGTGGCCGCGGAGACGGGCTCGCTGGAGCAGACCCTGAGCGAACCCGGCAGCGTGCATTGGGTGGCCTTCAGCCCGGATGGCAAGTGGATCGCCTCGGCAGGCTTCAAGCTGGGCAGCGACAGGAGCGCCCTGGTCCACGTGGCCGCGGCGGACAACGGCGCGCCGGTGGCGGAGTTCGCGGTCGAGGGCATGATCCAGGGCCTGGCCTTCAGCCCCGACGGCACGCGCCTGGTCGCCACCGCCACCAAGAGCTTTGACCTCGCCGGCACTTCTCTGGCCCAGCCACAGAGCGCCATCTATGCCTGGGACCTCCCCGGCTCCCGCCTGCTGTGGAGTTCGCCGTCGCTGGCACGCTACCTCTCCAATCTCGCCTTCGGCCGGGAGCCGGACACGCTCCTGGTCGGCGCCGGCGATCCGAGCGGCGACCAGCTCGAGTACTGGAAGGTGGGCGCGCCCGAAGCCGCGCGCGTGGTGAAGATCCCCACCGGGCTGGACCGGCTGGTGGTCGACGTACAACGCGGCTGGCTGGCCTACACGGGCAGCAAGATCGTGGTCGCCGACCTGGAGAGCGCCCAAACCCTCTACACCATGGGCCGGGACCTGGACCTGATCTCCGCCTTTCAGGTTTCCGCCGACGGCAAGAGAGTCTACGTGGGCCAGCGGGACGGGCGCCTGCATCTCTTCGACCTGGTGGGAGGTCAGGCGCGCAGCCTGCGGATCGGCAACGGATGGGTCACCGGCTTGGCGCTCGACGACAAGGCCGGGCTGATCTCGGCCGACACGGCGCTGTTCCAGTCTCAGGAGCAAGCCAAGGTGGGCAGCCACCTGCGCCTGCTGCGCGCCCAGGACGGTGCACTGGTGCGCGCCCTCGACCTTCCCCTGGCCGCCACGGAGCAGGCCGCCTTCAGTCCCGACGGCAAGCTGCTGGCAGTCAGCGGCGCGGTGAAGGACGACTCCTCGCAGCAGCCGCAGCCGTCGGTGGTCCTGGTTGACGTGGCCAGCGGCAAGGTCGAGCGCTCCCTGGTCGCCCGCTACCGGCTGAAGAGCTTGCCTGCGGGCGCCGACCCCTTCCTGCCCACCGATCTGGATGATCGCAGCATGGCCACCATCACCTTCACCGCCGGCGGCGCGGAGGTGCTCGCCCAGGCCCCCACCAGCGGCGACATCTGGGACTGGAAGGTCAGCGACGGCTCGCTGGCCCGCGAGCCCATTACTCCCTTGAAGGCGTTCCCCGGGCTTTCGCCCAACACCTTCGCCGTCAGCCCCGAGGGGCAGCAGATCGCCATCACCGACGTCTCAGACATCGCCTTGCACGACCGGGGGACGATGCGGGCCCTGGCGCCGCCGCTCAAGGGCCACGACTACTACATCGGCGCCCTCAACTACAGCGCCGACGGCAAGCTGCTGGCCAGCGGCGCCAGCGACAACAAGCTCATCGTCTGGAACCCGGCCACGGGAGCCCGTCTACACACCCTGGCCGGCCACGAAAACCAGGTGGTGGCGGTGCGCTTCGCCGCCGGCGGCCGGCTCCTCTTCAGCGCCTCCTATGACGGCACGATACGGCTGTGGGACCCGCACCAGGGGCGCCTGCTGGCGACCATCCTCTTTCCCGGCGTGGACACCAACGACTGGCTGGCGGTCACGCCCGACGGCCTGTTCGACGGTACGCCCGCAAGCTGGAACCAGATCCTGTGGCGGTTTGGTGGCCGCACCTTCGATGTCGCAGCGGTGGAGGTGTTCTTCGGCGACTACTACTCCCCAGGACTGCTGGCCGACATCCTGGCGGGGAAGCATCCCAAGGCCAAGACCGATATCGCCGCGCTCGATCGCCGCCAGCCGGAGGTGAAGCTCAGCTTGGGGGGTGGCGAAGCGGGCGCGGCCGTCGCCGCACGGCGGGTGAAGATCGCAGTCGAAGTGCAGGAGGCGCCGGGGGACGCCGAGCATGCTGCCGGCTCCGGGGCCCAGGACGTGCGCCTCTTCCGCAACGGCTCGCTGGTCCACATCTGGCACGGCGATGTGCTAAAGGGAGCGAAGCAGGCCACGTTCGAGGCTGAGGTCACGCTGGTGGCGGGCGAGAACCAGCTCACCGCCTACGCCTTCAACCACGACAACATCAAGAGTGCGGATGCCAGCCTGACCGTCACCGGGGCCGAGTCGCTGAAGCGCCCGGGCACGGCCTACATCCTGGCGGTGGGCATCGATCAGTACGCCAGCCAGGACTTCAACCTGCGCTACGCCGCGGCCGACGCGCAGGACTTCGCCCGCGAGATCGAGACGCAGCAGAAGAAGCTGGGCCGGTACGCCCAGGTCGAGATCACATCGCTCGAGAATCAGCAGGCGACCAAGGCCAACCTGCTCGGGGCGCTCAAGCACCTGGCCGAAGTGGCCCAGCCCGAGGACGCGGTCTTTATCTACTACGCCGGGCACGGCACGGCCGCCGGGCCTCGCTTCTACCTGATCCCGCATGACCTGGGCTACGCGGGCACGCGGAATGATCTGGATGAAGCCGCGGTCAAGACGGTGCTCGCGCACAGCATCTCGGATCTCGACCTCGACCAGGCCTTCGAGGGGATCGATGCCGGCGAGATGGTGTTGGTGATCGACGCCTGCCGCTCGGGGCAGGCGCTTCAGGCGGATGATCCGCGGCAGGGGCCGATGAACTCGAAGGGCTTGGCGCAACTGGCCTACGAGAAGGGGATGTACATCCTGACCGCGTCGCAGGGCTACCAGGCGGCGCTGGAGGCTTCGAGCTACGGCCACGGCCTGCTGACCTACGCGCTGGTGGAGGAAGGGTTGAAGTCGGCCAAGGCGGATGACGAGCCCCAGGACGGCGAGGTCACGCTGCGGGAGTGGCTGGACTATGCCAGCCAGGAGGTGCCGGAGCTGCAGCGCGCCCTGATGCAGGCGGCGGAGCGGCGCGGCATGGAACTGTCGATCGTCGAGGGCGAGGAAAAGCGCAAGGAGTTGGACCAGCGCTCGCTGCAGCGCCCGCGCGTCTTCTACCGCCGCGAGCCCGAAGCTGCTCCCTTCGTCATCGCCAAGCCCTAGGCGCGCGCTGGTCGCGGCGCTCGGGTGGGCGACGCCCGCGCCTACCGCGGCGCCTTCCGCAGGTAGTGCTCGATCCAGTCGCGCACTTCCAGCCGGCGCTCGTCCAGCGGGCCGAAGCGCACCCCCAAAGTGCGGTCTTCGGGATGCGTCCAGCAGGGAGCGGCGGTCACGGTCATGGTCTGCTTCTGCGGCAGACTGAAGGAAAGCAGCATGGGGGCCGAGCGAGGCGCTTCCTCCACCTTCAGCGACATGCCTCCGGCGCTGATGTCCAGGCTGTGCGCCTGGACCTTGTGGTCCTCCACGTTGACCACCACCCCCAGCTTCACCGGGAGCCTGATGTCCCGCCTGGTCTCCTTCGACTTCATGGCGCGTTCCTCCGGTGGCATTGAGGACCAGTATCCGTTACTTCGGAAGCAACTAGGTCGCCAAAGGTCAGACACCAGTAACTTATTGGAATTAAAGTTGATAGTTGATTACATGGCGGGATGGTTCCTGCGAGCGAAGTAAGAAATCACCCATTACCCCCGCAAAGGTGGGTTACCTGTCACCCGGCTGAATCTTCCCTTCAGTCGCAGGAAGGGCCTTTCGAAGCAGCGGTAGGAGAGCGCAGCGGCAGCCACGGTCCACGCTAGTGAGCCGAACCAGAAGCCGGCGAACTTCAACGAAGTCTGCTCTCCCAGCC
>DATIWW010000129.1:0-5292 GCA_035519175.1 Terriglobales bacterium | reverse complement strand
GGGCCGCCCATGCCCGGGCCGCCCATGCCGCGACCCATCATGCCCGGGCCGCCCATGCCGCCGCCCATCATGCCGGGGCCGCCCATCCTGCCCGGGCCCATGTGCTCCATCATCATCGCCATGTGGTCGACCAGGGTCTGCCACATCTGGATGTCGAGTTGGGCCTGCTGCTGGGCGGCGGGATCGGTGATCTTGGGCAGGTTGTCCTTCATCTGCTGCAGCGTGGCCTGGGCCTTGTCGACCTGCTCCTTCATGGCCTGCAGGTGCTGCTGCATCTGCTCCTGCATCTGCTTGCGGCGGGCGGCGCGCTGCTCCGGGGTCATAGCCGACCGTGGTTTGGTGGCCTGGGCGCCGGAGGCCGGGGGCGTGGTCTGGCCGCTCTGTTGGGCAAAGGCCAGCGAGGCCACGAGCAGCAGCAGCGCGAGGACAAGGGCTTTGGTCTTCATGATGGAGTTCCTCCTGACTACAAGGAGAGAGTATACCGCTCCTAGCTCTTAGCCCGAGCTACCAGCTACTAGCTACCCGTGAGATATAATCTGCCGTTTTTCCAACACCGATCCGGGAGGGGCGGAATGAAGCAGCGGGGATGGAAGATCGCAGTCGTGACGGTAGCGGTGCTGGCGCTGAGCGCGCTGGCGGGGGCGCAAGCCGCTCCCAAAACAGTGGTGGTGCACGCGGGCAAGCTGTTGGACGTGCGCACGGGCCAGACGCTGACCCACCAGGCCATCGTCATCCAGGGCGAGCGCATCGTGAGCGTGGGGCCGGAGGCGGAGGCCAGGGTGCCGGCGGGCGCGACCGTCATCGAGCTGCCCAACGCCACCGTGCTGCCGGGGCTGATCGACGCCCACACTCACCTGACCTTCGATCCCGTCTTCGGCTATTCGTCGCTGGGGATCTCGATCCCGCGGGAGGCGCTGACCGGGGCCAAGAACGCGCGGGTGACGCTGGAGGCGGGTTTCACCACCGTGCGCAACGTAGGGGCGCGCGGCTATGCCGACATCGCGCTGCGCGACGCCATCAACGCCGGCGACGTGCCGGGGCCGCGCATCGACGCCAGCGGCCCGGCGCTCTCCATCACCGGCGGCCACTGCGACAACGACCTGCTGCCCTACGAGTATCACGCCACCAGCGACGGCGCCGCCGACGGGGTGGAGGCGGTGCAGCACAAGGTGCGCGAGATCATCAAGTACGGCGCCGACGTCATCAAGGTGTGCGCCACCGGGGGCGTGCTCTCCAAGGGCGACGATCCCCAGGCCTCGCAGTACACCCTGGAGGAGATGAAGGCCATCGTGGCCGACGCCCACCGGTTGGGGCGCAAGGTGGCGGCCCACGCCCACGGCGCCCAGGGCATCCTGTGGGCCACGGAGGCGGGAGTGGACTCCATCGAGCACGGCAGCTACATCGACGACGCCGGCATCGCCGCCATGAAGCAGCACGGCACCTACCTGGTGCCCACCCAGTACCTGGCCGACTGGATGCAGGAGCACATCAACGAGATCCCCATCCTGGAGTCCTCGAAGAAGAAGATGATGGAGGTCACGCCCCAGTCGCGCCGGAACGTGGCCCGGGCCATGGCTTCGGGAGTGAAGATCGCCTTCGGCACCGACGCCGCCGTCTATCCTCACGGGCTGAACGCGCACGAGTTCGCGGTGTACGTGAGGATGGGGATGACGCCGCTGGCGGCCATCCAAGCGGGCACGGTGAACGCCGCCGACCTGCTGGGGTGGAGCGACCGGGTGGGCTCGCTGGAGCCCGGCCACTACGCCGACCTGATCGCGGTGGACGGCGACCCGCTCCAGGACATCACCACGCTGCAGCGCGTGAAGTTCGTGATGAAGGGCGGGGCGGTGGTGAAGGACGAGTACAGGCACTAGATCGTCAATCAAGAAGGCCGGCTCTGCGAGCCGGCCTTTTCTGTGCCTAGGGAAAATGACCCGGAGCCGATTACGAGATCCTTCGCCCAAGCAACGGGCTCAGGATGACGCCTGCGGGCTCCCGCTCACCGCTTCGCGGTTCGCTCACGCCCGCACAACGGCGTCATTTCTTGGGGGCGATCATGTCCCGGACGGCCTTGGCGACGCGGAATTTGCACACCGTCTTGGCCGGGATCTTGATGGGTTCGCCGGTCTGGGGGTTGCGGCCGATGCGCGCCTTGCGGTTGGATTTCACCAGGCGGCCCAGGCCGGGAAGCACGAACATCCCCGACTTCTTGGTCTCCTTGATGGCCAGGTCGGCCAGGTTCTCCAGGAAGGCGGCGGCGGTCTTGTTGCTGGTCTCCAGCTTCTCGGCCAGGTGACGGACGACTTGGGTCTTGGTCATTCCCGATGCCATGAATCCTCCTTGTCAGTTTGTACTAAGAGAGCTTCTCCGACCCGGCCATCTTAAACCATCGTGCCGGGAAAAAGAAGCGTTTTGACCGCTTGTTATGCGGGTTTTTCCACAAGCGGGAGTCAGGGGGCAGGAGTCAGTCCGTCGTGACCTTCGTGTCACCCTTCGCGCCCTTTGTGGGGAAGGTTTTTGAAGAGCCAACCCCAAAGGACGCGAAGTTCACACCAAGGACACAGGGGTCCTCGGGTCCTTCGCTCTTGCCGGCTCCTGACTACTGAGCCCTGACTCCTCCCTCAATGTCATAATGATGGTTTCGCGGAGACGATCTTTGAGCTGCGTGTTGTGCTCCACTCGAAAGGAAAAGCGCTTCTGCCCGGCGGTGCACGCGAAGATCTGCCCGCAGTGCTGCGGGCGGGAGCGCGAGGTCTCGCTCGACTGTCCCAGCGAGTGCCCCTACCTGCAGCAGGCGCGGCGCGAGGAATTGCCGCGGCGGCTGGCCGAGGTGGAGCAGGCGGCGCTGCTGCCCGAGGTCCAGGTGCGGGAGCAGTTCCTCTACGAGCGCGAGCCGCTGCTGGTGGGGCTGAGCTACGCTTTGGCGCAGGCGGGGCGGGCCGACCGCGAGCTGCGCGACCGCGACTTGCTGGCCGCGCTCACCGCCCTGGCCCAGCGCTATCAGACCCGGGTGCGCTCCGGGCTGGTCTACGAGCATGCCCTGGCCGGCCCCGGCCAACAGGCCCTGGTGGCCGGAATCGAGCAGAGCCTGGCCGAGTACCGCACGCTGGAGCAGCAGCACCTGGGCGCCGGCACCCTGCGCGACTCCGAGGTGCTGGAGGCGCTGGTCTTCCTGGTGCGCATGGGGCAGGCGCGCACCTCCGGCCGGCCGCGCTCGCGCGCCTACCTCGACTTCCTGCTGGCCCAGTTCCCGGAGAAGCAGGGCGCCATCGCCTCGCCGGGAGAGGGCAGCAAGATCGTGATGCCCTAGTTCCCAGTTCCCGGTTCCCAGTTGCCAAGGGACAGGTCCGCACCAACTGGGAACCGGGAACTGAGAACTACAGCTTCCGGACAGCCGGCGGGCCCGCGGGCAGGGCGTCGCGCAATTCGCGCACGGTACGCTTGAAGACGGGATGACGGGCCTCGGGAGCGATCTCGGCCAGGGGCTCCAGCGCGAAGCGGCGCTGGTGCAGCGCGGGATGGGGGATGGTGAGCCCGGCCGTATCCACCACCGAATTGCCGAAGAGCAGGATGTCGATGTCGATGAGGCGCGGGCCCTTGGGCTGCAGCCGCCGCCGCCCCATGCCTTGCTCGATGGCCAGCAGCCGTCCCAGAAGTTGCTTGGGCATGAGTTCGGTTTCCAGCGCCACGGCGCAGTTCAGGAACCAGGGCTGCTGCGGCAGGTCCACCGGCTCGGTCTGGTAGAACGACGAGACGGCGCACAGCGTGCCCAATTCCTCCAGGCGGGCGAGCGCGGCCTCCAGGTTGGCGCGGCGGTCGTCCAGATTCGAGCCCAGCCCCAGGTAGGCGGTCTTCTTCACGGGCGGTAGCTTACCATCCCAATCTCGCGGGATCGGGTCATTGAATCATGGAAAAACCAGACTCAAGCCGGGCTCCACCCGGCAATGACTCGATGACCCGATGACTCAACGATCGGATTCCCCCGGTTACCTTCGTCACTTGGCGGAAGCGGGAGCGGGAGGTAGGATGCGGGAGTCATGCCTTTCTCCTCCCTGGTCCTGTGCCGCGACCCGGAGTCGCTGCGAGTGCTGCGCCGCGTGCTCGACGACGTGGGCATCTCGGTGGAGGTGTTCACCGGCCCCGATCCCGCGGTGGAAGCGCTGGCCAAGCACAAGTTCGACGCCGTGCTCATCGACTGCGACGACCTGCACGGCGCCACCGACGTGCTCAAGCTGGTGCGCACTTCGTCGTCCAACAAGAGCGCCATCGCCTTCGCCATCGTCAACCGCATCACCAGCGTGCGCGACGCCTTCAGCATGGGCGCCAACTTCGTGCTCGACAAGCCCCTCAGCATGGAGCGGGTGGCGCGCAGCCTGCGGGCGGCGCAGGGGCTGATCCAGCGCGAGCGGCGGCGCTACTTCCGCCAGCAGGTCAAGCTCAAGGCGGAGGTCCTGCTGCCCGGGGGCGAGCCGGTGCAAGCCTGGGTCAGCAACCTGAGCACGGGCGGGATCTCGCTCAGCATGCCCCAGGCCGGGCCCGCCAGCGGCAGCGTGCGCGTGCGCTTCTCCCTGCCCGGAGGCAAGCAGTTGATCGACGCCCAGGGAGAGATCGCCTGGACCGGGACCGAAGGCGGACAAGTGGGCGTGCGCTTCCTGCAGGTGCCGGCGCCGGCGCAGAAGGAGCTGGACCAGTGGCTGTCTGCCAACCTGGACAAGCATCCGCCCACCTCTTTGTTCATCAACGCCAGCCGGGAGCCGGGCAAAGCCGGACGATAACCTCCGCCAGGCCGAAGCGCAGGACGGGCGCGGCACCAGCCGCGCCCGTTCTCATTCTCTACGCGGGGTCGAACAGGGGTGCGGAGGCGGGCAGGGGGGCGGGTTCTTCGGCGTGCTCGGCGGTGCTCTCCTCCCAGAGGGAGTGGTCCTTGAGCAGGCGGGAGACCAGGGCAGTGTGCATGGCGTGGCCGGCGCGGTCGGCCACCACCCGGCCCTGGATGCGCTTGCCCAGCAGGGCCAGGTCGCCGATCAGGTCCAGCACCTTGTGGCGCACGAACTCGTCGGGATAGCGCAAGGGCGGGTTCTCGATGCCTTCGCGGGTGAGCACGATGCAGTTGGCGGGCATGGCCCCGCGGATCAGCCCCATGTTGCGCATGGCCTCTTCCTCGTGGCGGAAGCCGAAGGTGCGCGCCGGCGCCATCTCGCTGCGGAACAGCGATGGCGTCACGTCGGCCGCGTAAAGCTGGCGCCCGATGATCGGATCGGCGAAGTCGATCTCGACCTCGACCCGGCGCCC
>DATIWW010000128.1:0-5677 GCA_035519175.1 Terriglobales bacterium | reverse complement strand
AACCAGGTGGGTGGCCACCCCCTGGGCGGAGAGTATAGCCCTTGTCCAGGGGTGCGCGATGGAGCGGGGCAACCGAAAAACATAGATCCTTCGCTCGCCCTCCTTCCCCTTCGCCTGCGGCTCAGGGTCGGTCGGGCGGCTCAGGATGACAAGCGGTTAGGGGCACAGTTACGGCGCGGCTGGAAGCCGCGCCCCTTGAAAGAACGCTACGCAGCCGGGTCGGCTGCGCCACACAGGTGTTGGTGCTGCGCGCGAGCTCCTTCGGCCCTGAAGGGCCTCGGGATGACGCCATCGAGAAATACTCGGGTCGTGGGCAATGACCCGATGGCCCGATGCTCCTGTGACCGGCATCCGCCTGGGCTGTGACAAGGGGCGGGCCGCGTTGCTTCCCTAGTGGCGCGATGCTACGATTTTCTCGTCCCCAGGGGGCTGCGGTCGCAGCCGTTTTTCATCACTCATCTGCACGGAGGCAATCATGGCCATCAAGGTAGGCATCAACGGCTTCGGCCGCATCGGGCGGAACATCTACCGCACCGCCATCGGCGACCCCAACCTCGAGATCGTGGCGGTCAACGATTTGACCGACGCCAAGACCCTCGCCCACCTGCTCAAGTACGACTCCATCCTGGGCAACATCCACAATAAGGTCGCGGCCGCACAGGACTCGATCCAGGTGGACGGCAAGAGCGTGCGCGTCTTCGCGGAAAAAGATCCCAACAAGCTGGACTGGAGCTCGCTGGGAGTGCAGGTGGTGGTGGAATCCACCGGGCGCTTCACCGACGCCACCCAGGCCAAGGCCCACCTGAAGGGCACGGTGAAGAAGGTCATCATCTCCGCCCCCGCCAAGAACGAGGACCTCACCATCGTGATGGGGGTGAACCACGACAAGTACGACGCCGCCAAGCACCACATCCTGTCGAACGCCAGTTGCACCACCAACTGCCTGGCGCCGGTGGCCAAGGTGGTGCATGACAGCTTCCAGATCCAGTGCGGCACCATGACCACCATCCACAGCTACACCAACGACCAGGTGATCCTGGACTTCCCGCACAAGGACCTGCGGCGGGCGCGCGCGGCCGCGCTCTCCATGATCCCCACCTCCACCGGCGCGGCCAAGGCGCTGCACCTGGTGATCCCCGAGTTGAAGGGCAAGCTGGACGGCTTTGCCATGCGCGTGCCCACGCCCAACGTCTCGGTGGTGGACCTGGTGGCCTTCGTGGAGAAGAAGACCACGGCCGAGGAAGTGAATGCGGCCATGAAGAAGGCTTCGGAAGCGGGGCCGCTGAAGGGCTACCTGGGCTACGAGGAGGGCGAGCTGGTGTCGATGGACTTCCGCGGCGATGCGCGCTCCTCGATCGTGGATGCGCCCATGACCCGCGTGGTGGGCGGCAACCTGGTGAAGGTCATCTCCTGGTACGACAACGAGTGGGGCTATTCCTGCCGGGTGCGCGACCTGATCCACTACATCGGGAGCAAGGGACTCTAGACATCGGGTCATTGAAACAGTCGTTGGTCGTTCGTCGTTGGTCGTTGGCGGGTGAGAGAATGGCCCGCGAATCACCCACTTGGGGCACCGGCGCTACGGATCGGGGAATCGGGTCACGCACGAAGCGAGGCGGGCGCTGAGGGGAGGTTGGTCATGCCACAGGCAGCGGTTTCCGAGGCGCGCAACGGCAAGAAGGGCAATTCCCTGCGCAAGCTCTCCATCAAAGACCTGGCCCTGAAGGACAAGCGCGTCTTCCTGCGCGTGGACTTCAACGTGCCGCTGAACGAGACGGGCGGGGTGATGGACGACACCCGCATCCGCGAGACCCTGCCCACCATCGCCTACGCGCTGCGCCAGGGCGCCAAGCTGATCCTGGCCTCGCACCTGGGGCGTCCCAAGGGCAAGCCCAATCCCAAGATGAGCCTCAAGCCCGCGGGCGAGCGCCTGCGCGTGCTGCTCGACGAGCATATGGGACAGGGGAAGAACGTGGGCTTCTGCCCCGACTGCGTGGGAGCGGAGGCGGAGGAGGTCTCGCGCCAACTGGAGAGCGGGCAGTGCCTGCTGCTGGAGAACCTGCGCTTCCATCCTGAGGAAGAGGCCAACGACGAGGGCTTCTCCAAGGCGCTGGCCAAGCTGGCCGACTACTACGTGAACGACGCCTTCGGGACAGCGCACCGGGCGCACGCTTCCACCGTGGGCATCACCCGCTTCGTGCAGAAGTCGGCGGCGGGACTGCTCATGCAGAAGGAATTGGAGTACCTGGGCAAGGCGCTGCACGATCCCCGGCAGCCCTTCGTAGCCATCCTGGGCGGAGCCAAGGTGAGCGACAAGATCCCGGTCATCCAGAACCTGCTGAGCAAGGTCAACGCGCTGCTCATCGGCGGCGGCATGGCGTACACCTTCCTGAAGGCTATGGGGCGGCAGGTGGGCAAGTCGCTGGTGGAGGACGACAAGCTGGAGCTGGCGCGCGAGTTGATGGAGAAGGCCAAGGCGCGCGGGGTGCGGCTGCTGCTGCCCGTGGACCACGTGATCGCGGGTAAGATCGGGCCCGAAGAGCGCACGCAGGTGATCAGCGCCGACCAGCCCATCCCCGCCGACCAGATGGGCCTGGACATCGGGCCCAAGACGGTGGCGCTCTACGCCCAGGAGATCGAGGAGGCGCGCACCATCGTGTGGAACGGGCCTATGGGAGTCTTCGAGATGGCGCCCTTCGCCAAGGGGACGGTGGCGGTGGCCAAGGCGGTGGCGGAGAACGCGGCCGCGGTGTCCATCGTAGGCGGCGGCGACTCGGTCTCGGCGGTGCGCCAGGCGGGCGTGGCCGACAAGATCACCCACATCTCCACCGGCGGCGGAGCTTCGCTGGAGTTTCTGGAAGGCAAGAAGCTGCCGGGAGTGGAAGCGCTTACGGACAAGGCTTAAAGCATTACATCTGCTGCATGAGGAGGCTCCGTGCGGCTGGAGCTGCCGGGCGGAAGGGCCATCGAGGCGGTGCGGGGCGACATCACCGGGGAGCGCACGGAGGCCATCGTCAACGCTGCCAACTCGTCGCTGCTGGGCGGGGGCGGGGTGGACGGCGCCATCCACGACGCCGGCGGGCCCAGGATCCTCGAACAGTGCCGGCAGATCCGAAAGACGCAGTACCCGCAGGGGTTGCCCGCAGGACAAGCGGTAGCCACCAGCGGCGGCAACCTGGCCGCGAGCTACGTGATCCACACGGTGGGGCCACGCTGGGCGGGCGGCCAAGGCGGGCAGGCGGAGCAACTGGCGAGCTGCTATCGTGAGTCGCTGCGCGTGGCGGACGAGTTGGGATTGAAGAGCATCGCCTTCCCTGCCATCTCGACCGGGATCTTCGGCTATCCCATCGCCGAGGCGGCGCAGGTAGCGGTGAAGACGGTTTACAAGGAGTTGCCCGGGCTGAAGAACGTGCGCCTGGTGCGGCTGGTGGCCTTCGACCAGGGGACGGAGAAGGAGCTGGAGAAGGAATTGAAACGCGTCGCTTAATGTGTCGGTGGTGCACGCGAGTTCCTTCGGCGCTGAAGCGCCTCAGGATGACGCCAAGGAAGAAGACAGCATGAGCCGCAAGAAGCTGATCGCCGCCAACTGGAAGATGTACAAGACGCCGGAGGAGACGCGGGCGTTCTTCCGGGCGTTCCTGCCGCTGGTGGCGGGGCACACGCGCGACGAGATGGTGGTCTGTCCGCCCTTCGTCTGCCTGGCCGCCGCGGTGGAGGAGGCTAGGGGGGCGAATGTAGCCGTGGGCGCGCAGAACCTCTTCTGGGAGAAGGAGGGCGCGTACACCGGCGAGGTCTCGGCGGGGATGCTGGTGGCGGCGGGGTGCTCGCACGTGATCCTGGGGCACTCGGAGCGGCGGCAGTACTTCGCCGAATCGGACGACGTAGTGAACCGCAAGCTGAAGCTGGCGCTGGAGGCGGGGCTGGCGCCCATCGTATGCGTGGGCGAGGTGCTGGAGGAGCGTGAGGCCGGCATCACCGACGACGTGCTCAGGCGGCAATGCGCGGTGGGCTTCCGCGGGCTCTCGGGGAAGAAGGCGGGGCGGCTGAGCGTGGCCTACGAGCCGGTGTGGGCCATCGGCACGGGCAGGACCGCGACTCCGGAGATCGCGGCGGCGGCCCACGAGGTGATCCGGGCGGAGGCGGCAAAGTCGTTCGGCAAGGAGTTCGCCGAGCAGTTGCGCATCCTCTACGGCGGCAGCGTGAAGCCGGAGAACTCCGCCGCGCTGATGGCGGAGGCGGAGATCGACGGCGCGCTGGTGGGCGGAGCCAGCCTGGATGCGCAGTCGTTCGCGCGCATCGTCAAGTATTAAGGGGTCAGGAGTCAGGAGTCAGGAGTCAGGAGTCAGCGGGGCAGCGCGCACACCGCAGAAACAACCCACCACGAAGCACACCCAGCGCACACAGGACACAGAGGAAGTGTCCCCGGCTAGCGCGCGGCGGGGACGTGGTCGAGGACCTCGCGCACTTTGGCGGCCAGCGAGGTCGAGGTGAAGGGCTTCCGCAGGAAGTGGGTACCGGACTCCACCACGCCGTGGCGGACGACGGTGTCGGCGGTGTAGCCCGACATGTAGAGCACGCGGATGCCGGGGCGCCGCTCGGAGACGCGCCGGGCCAGCTCGTTGCCGCTCATCCCGGGCATGACCACGTCGGTGAGCAGCAGGTCGATGCCGCCGGAGTGGCGGCCGACGACGCTCTCGACCTCGCCGACGGTGTCCACGGTGAGCACGTGGTAGCCCAGCGAGGAGAGCAGGGAGCGGGCCAGGTCGCGGAGCTGCCAGTCATCTTCCACCAGCAGGATGGTCTCGGTCCCCGGCTTCTGGGCGGCGGGAGCGGCCGCCTCCAGGCCCTCGGGGGCGCGCTCCACCCGCGGCAGGTAGACCTTGAACGTGGTGCCCTGGCCGGGCTCGCTGGACACCCAGATGTAGCCGTTGCTCTGCTTGACGATGCCGTAGACGGTGGCCAGGCCCAGTCCGGTGCCCTTGCCCGCCTCCTTGGTAGTGAAGAAAGGCTCGAAGATGCGCGCCTGCGTCTCGGGATCCATGCCGGCGCCGGTATCGCTGACCGCCAGCATGACGTACGGCCCGGGGCGGACGGGGGCGGCATGCTCGCGGACGTAGTCCTCGTTCAGCACGACGTTGGCGGTCTCCAGGAGGAGCTGGCCGCCGCGGGGCATGGCATCGCGGGCGTTGACCACCAGGTTGAGGATGACCTGCTCGACCTGGCCGGGATCGGCCCTGACCGAGCCCAGATCGGTGCCCGGCCGCATGACGATCTCGATGTCCTCGCCGATGAGCCGGAGCAGGAGCTTGTCGAGGCGGGAGAGGACGGCGTTCAAGTCCAGGGTCCTGGGTTCCATGAGCTGCTGGCGACTGAAGGCCAGGAGCTGGCGGGTGAGGGAGGCGGCGCGCTCCGCCGCCGACTTGATCTGGTCGCAGTGGGGGTAGAGGGGATCGTCGGGGCCGAGGCGGTCCAGCATCATCTCGCTGTAGCCGTTGATGACGGTGAGCAGGTTGTTGAAGTCGTGGGCGACGCCGCCGGCCAGGCGTCCCACCGCCTCCATCTTCTGCTTCTGGCGGAGCTGCAGCTCCAGGTGGCGCTGCCCGGTGACATCCTGGATGGCGGCCAGGACGCAGGGCTCGCCGTTGATCTCCACCAGTTCGGCCGACATGAGGGCGGT
>DATIWW010000127.1:0-3858 GCA_035519175.1 Terriglobales bacterium | reverse complement strand
GCTGCCGATTGATAAGGAGTTTTATCTCGGCATCGTGCTCGATCGCGCGAGCGGGCGGCCAGTTTTTATGGCCTCGGCCGCCGGCGGCATGGACATCGAAGAGGTCGCGGCCAAGACGCCGGAAAAGATCCTGAAAGAGATCATCGACCCCCGCGTCGGCTTCCAGGGATTCCAGGCGCGCAAGCTCGCCTTCGGACTCGGCCTGAAGCCGGAGCAGATCAACGAAGCGGTCAAGTTCATGACCAGTCTCTACACCGCCTTCGTCGAGACCGACGCCTCGCTCTGCGAGATCAATCCCTTCATCACCACCAAGGACGGCGGGCTCTACGCCCTCGACGCCAAGGTCAACTTCGACGACAACGCCCTCTTCCGCCACAAGGAGCTGCGCGAATTGCGCGACATCACCGAGGAAGACCCGCTCGAGGTCGAGGCCTCGAAGTACGGGCTGAACTACATCAAGCTCGACGGCAACGTCGGCTGCATGGTGAACGGCGCGGGCCTGGCCATGTCCACCATGGACATCATCCAGTACGCCGGCGGGCGCCCCGCCAACTTCCTGGACGTGGGCGGCGGCGCCAACGCCGAGCAGGTCACCCACGCCTTCGAGATCCTGCTCAGCGACCAGCACGTGAAGGCGGTGCTGATCAACATCTTCGGCGGCATCCTGCGGGTGGACACCCTGGCCAACGGCGTAGTGGAGGCGGCGCGCAAGACCCACATTGCGCTTCCGGTCGTGCTGCGCCTGGAGGGCACCAACGTCGAGCAGGGGCGCAAGATCCTGAAGGAGTCGGGGCTGAACTTCATCGTGGCCGAGACCATGAAGGACGCGGCGGAGAAGGTCGTGGCCGCGGCCAAGGGAGCGTAGCCGAGTGAGTATCCTGATCGACAAATCGACCAAGGTGATCGTGCAGGGCCTGACCGGCAAGGAAGGCACCTTCCACGCCAAGGCCTGCGCCGAGTATGGGACGAAGATCGTGGGCGGGGTGACGCCGGGCAAAGGCGGCACCACCCACGAAGGCTGGCCCGTCTTCAACACCGTGCAGGAAGCGGTGGACAAGACCGGGGCCAACGCCTCGGTCATCTTCGTGCCCCCGGCCTTCGCCGCCGACGCCATCATGGAGGCCGCCGACGCCGAGATCGAATTGATCGTCTGCATCACCGAGGGCATCCCCACCCTCGACATGGTGCGCGCCTGGGAGTTCCTGCAGACGCGCCGCTCGCGGCTCATCGGTCCCAACTGCCCGGGCATCATCTCCCCGGGGAAGTGCAAGATCGGCATCATGCCGGGACACATCCACCGCGAGGGCAACGTGGGCATCGTCTCGCGCTCGGGGACGCTGACCTACGAGGCCGTGCACCAGATCACGCTGCGCGGCCTGGGACAGTCCACCGCCCTCGGCATCGGCGGCGACCCTATCATCGGCACCAATTTTGTGGACGCGCTGGAATTGTTCAACCACGACCCGCAGACCGAGGCCATCGTGATGATCGGCGAGATCGGCGGCAACGCCGAGGAGACCGCAGCCGACTACGTGCAGGCGCACGTGAAGAAGCCGGTGGTGGCCTTTATCGCGGGGCAGACCGCGCCCCCGGGACGGCGGATGGGCCACGCCGGCGCCATCATCTCCGGCGGCCACGGCACCGCCGCCGAGAAGATGAAGGCGCTCGAGGCGGCGGGCATCCGCGTCTGCAAGACCCCGGCGGAGATCGGCGAGACCGTGATCGCCGCCCTGGGTGCGCCCACGCGCGCGTGAGAGAAGCGCCTAGCTTTTGGCTGGTAGCTGGACCCGGCGCCCCAGCGGCTGGGAACCGGGAACGGGGAACCGGGAACTCATCTATGAAGACGCTGCAGCGCACCTTCGCCATCATCAAGCCCGACGCCGTGAAGAAGAACGTGCACGGGGAGATCATCGAGATGATCCTGAAGAACGGCTTCGCCATCATCGGCATGAAGATGCTCCACATCACCAAGGAGCAGGCCGAGGGCTTCTACGCCGTGCACGCGGGCAAGCCCTTCTTCGAGTCGCTCACCACGTTCATGTCGAGCGGCCCCATCATCGTGATGGCGCTGGAGAAGCCGGAGGACGCCATCGCGGCCTGGCGCAAGCTGATGGGCGCCACCAACCCGGCCAACGCCGAGCCCGGCACCATCCGCAAGAAGTATGCCTCCAGCATCGAGGCCAACGCCGTCCACGGCTCCGACGCCGAGGACACCGCCCGCTTCGAGCTCAGCTACTTCTTCGCCGGCTACGAGCTGGCGCGGTGAAGCAGCTTTTAGCTCTTAGCTTTTAGCTAGGAGCTTGAGGCTACGAGCTGAGAGCCAAGAGCTAAGAGCCAAGAGCTAAGAGCTAAGAGCCGGAGCCCGTTCCTATGCCGCACATTCAAGTGACGATGCTGAGGGGCCGCACGACGGAGCAGAAGCGCAAGCTGGTGCAGCGCCTCACCGAGGCCATGGTGGAAGAGGCGGGGGCGGCGCGCGACGCCGTCACCGTCGCCCTGGTCGAAGTAGAGAAGGAAGACTTCGCCCGCGGCGGCACGCTGATCGTAGATCGGAAATAATCTCCGCCCTGCGAGAGCACCCGCTAACTACCAACTACTAGCTACTAACTACTGCGCTTAGAGCGGTTGGTACAGCTCGCCCTCCACCCGCTCTCCCAGCTTCGGCAATTCGCCGGCGGCATAGCGCTGGAAGTGGGGCGAGGCGCGGTGGGCGTCGAGCGCGGCCCGATCGTCGTACTGCTCGTAGACGAAGAAGCGGGTGGAGTCGGTGAGGTGCCGGTGGACGACGTACATGCGGCAGCCCGGCTCCCGGCGCGACTCCGCTTGCAGGATGGCGAAGAGGCGCGCCACCTCCGCTTCGTTGCCGGGCTTGGCCTTCCAAGTGACGGCCAGGACGATCACGTGGCCCTCCGAAATCCTGACTCCTGACTACTTCTTCTTCCGCCCCATCTCCGCGGCGAAATCGTCGAGGAAGATAGTCTGCTCGCGGTCGGGCCCGGTGGAGATCATCCCGATGCGCGCCCCGCTCTGCTTCTCCAGGAAGTGCAGGTAGTCGCGCGCCGGCTGCGGCAGCCTGGCCAGGTCGCGGATGCCCGCCGTCGGCTTCTTCCAACCCGGCAGGATCTCATACACCGGCTCCAGCTTGTCGTAGCCGCTGGCGTGCGCGGGGATGGCGGAGAACTTCTTGCCCTTGACCTTGTAGCCTACGCACACCGGGATCCTGGGCAGGCCGTCGAGCACGTCCAGCTTGGTGACCACCAGCCAGGAGATGCCGTTGATCATCACCGAGTAACGCAGCAGGGGCAGGTCGATCCACCCGGTGCGGCGCGGGCGCCCGGTCACGGCGCCGTACTCCTGGCCCTTGGCGCGCAGCTTCTCGCCGGTGGCGTCGTGCAATTCGGTGGGGAAGGGGCCGCTGCCCACGCGCGTGCAGTAAGCCTTGGTCACGCCGATCACGGTGCCGATCGAGGTCGGCCCAACTCCGGTACCTGTAACCGCGCCGCCCGAGGTCGCACTGGAAGACGTGACGAAGGGATAGGTGCCGTGATCGATGTCGAGCATGGTGCCTTGCGCGCCTTCGAATAACACCGACTCACCCGCCTCCAGGGCACGATTCAGCAATTCCGCCGTGTCGCGGACGAACGGTGCAATCTGCGCCGACGCCTCAGCATATTCGGTGTACATCTTGTCGGCATCGAGCGGCTCGGAATTGAACAGGGCGTGCGCGATCATGTTCTTCTCGCGGCAGGCATTCTCGATGTGCGTCCTAAGCAGCTTCAAGTCGAGAAGGTCGGCAACACGCAAGCCGCGCCGTCCCATCTTGTCTTCATAGGTGGGGCCAATGCCGCGCGAGGTAGT
>DATIWW010000126.1:0-4499 GCA_035519175.1 Terriglobales bacterium | reverse complement strand
CACCCGGGGAATCCGCCACCCGCCCGCGCAACTCCGCCGCCTACGACTTCTACCTGCGCAGTGCGGCCATGCCGCACGACCCGGTCCCCAACAAGCAAGCCGTCGCCCTGCTGGAGCGGGCCGTGGGGCTGGACCCCTATTACGCCCCCGCCTGGGAGGCGCTGGGCCGCCGCTACTATTGGGACGCGACCTACTCGGGAGGCGGACAGGCGGTGTTCGACCGCTCCAGCGGCGCCTACGAGCGCGCCCTCGCCCTGGACCCCAACCTGGTCACCGCCGCCGCCCATCTCACCGAGAACTGGGTGGAGGCGGGCGAGCTGGATAAGGCCTACCTGGAAGCCGAGGCGCTGGTCCGGCGCCGTCCCGAGAGCGCCGAGGCTCACTTCACCCTGGCCTACGTCCTGCGTTATGCCGGCCTGCTGGGGGAGTCGGCGCGGGAGTGCGATGTGGCCCTCGGCCTCGATCCCGCCAACTTCTACTTCCGCTCCTGCACCTTCGCCTTTGCGGAGATGGGCCAGACCCAGCGCGCCGCCGATTACCTTCACCTGGATGCAGGGTCCGACTTCTCGCTCAGCGTGATGCCTTCGGTGCTGCTGCGGGCAGGCAGAGTGGACGAGGCACGGCAGTCGCTCAGCAAGATGCCCGATAACCCCGCCTGGTACCTCGGCCTGCTGCAGGCCTGCCTGGAGTCGCGCCCCGAAGCCGAGATCGGCCGCCTGGTGGGCCAGTTGGGGCCGGAACTCATGGCCGAGCGCGACCCCGAGATGAAGTACTACCAGGGCTCGCTGCTGGCCTGGTGCGGCCAGCGGGATGCCGCCCTGGGACTGCTGCGCAGCGCCGTGGACCAGAACTACTGCGCCACCGCCGCCCTGGACTCCGATCCTCTGCTGGCCAAGCTGCGCAGCGTTCCGGAGTTCGGGGAGTTGCGTCGCGCCTCTTCCGAATGCCAGCGGAAGTTCCTGGCCGCCCGGCAGAAGACGCCGCCCCAGCCCTAAGCGATCCAGCCACCGCCCAGCACTAGATCTCCATCGTAAAAGACGGCCGCCTGCCCGGGGGTGATGGCGCGCTGCGCCTGGTCGAAGGTGACCTGCACCTCGCGCTCGCCCGCCTTCTCGATCAGGGCCGGGGCCGGCTCATGGCGGTGGCGGATCTTGACGCGGGCGCGCAGGGGCGCCTGCAAGCTCTCCATCGCGATCCAGTTCACCTCGCGGGCGCGCAGGCTGCGCGACCAGAGCTGCTCGTCCTGGCCCACCACGACCTGCTTCTGCTCGCCGCGGATCTGGATGACATAGAGGGGCGAGCCGGTGGCGACTCCCAGCCCCTTGCGCTGTCCCACGGTGAAGTTCTGGATGCCGTCGTGCCGGCCCAGCACCTCGCCGCCGGCCGTGACCAGGTCGCCCGCCGTGTCGGGCAGCGCCTCGCCCTGCTCCGCCAGGTAGGCGTCGAGGAACTTCTTGTAGTCGCCGCCGGGGACGAAGCAGATCTCCTGCGAGTCGGGCTTGTCGGCCAGGGCCAGGCCGTGCTGCCGGGCGATCTCCCGCACCTCGCTCTTGCGCATGCCGCCCAGGGGGAAGCGCGAGCGCGAGAGCTGCTCCTGGGTGAGGCCGAAGAGGAAGTAGCTCTGGTCGCGGCTCTCATCCAGGGCGCGGCGCAAGAGCCAGCGGCCCCGCCCGGCGTCGTATTCCAGGCGCGCGTAGTGCCCGGTGGCCATCCGCTCGGCCCCGATCTGCCGCGCCGTCACCAGCAACTGGTCGAACTTGAGATGGTTGTTGCACAGGCTGCAGGGGATGGGGGTGCGCCCGGAGAGATACTCCTCGACGAAGGGCCGCACCACGTCGCGCTCGAAGCGCTCTTCCTGGTTCACCACGTAGTAGGGGATGCCGAGGTGCTCGGCCACGCGGCGCGCGTCGTAGACGTCGTCGAGCGAGCAGCAGCGCCCGGTGACGGCCTCGGGCATGCCGTCGTGTCCGGCCAGCCGCCTCTGATTCCAGAGCTGCATGGTGAGGCCGATGACCGGCTCGCCCTCGGCGCACAACATGGCCGCGACGGCCGAGGAGTCCACCCCGCCCGACATGGCCACGACGATAGGAGAAGAAGCCATCAGCACTCAGCAATCAATATTCAGCCGATCCGTGTTGGGGCTGAATGCTGAGTGCTGATTGCTGAATGCTTCTTGTACAGCGGCGACAATTCCCGCAGCCGGCCCACGACCTCCGGCAGGACCGAGAGCGCGTAGTCCACGTCCTCGGCGGTGTTCTGCTTGCCCAGGCTGAAGCGGATGGAGGCGCGGGCGCGTTCCGGGCTCAGCCCCATGGCGGTGAGCACGTGCGAAGGCTCGATGGCGCCGGAGGAACAGGCCGCGCCGGTCGAGAGTGCCACGCCCTTGAGGTCCATGGCGATGACCATGGCCTCGCCCTCGATGAAGTCGTACCAGATGCTCGATGTGGTAGGGACGCGCGGCGCGCCGCCGCCGTTCACTCCCACCGCCTCGATCTTCTCCACCACCGTCTTTTCCCAGCGGTCGCGCAGGCCGGCCAGGCGCTGGTCCTCGCCCTGCTCCAGGCCCAGGCGCGCGATCTCCGCCGCCCGCCCCAGGCCCACGATGCCGGCGACATTCTCCGTGCCCGCGCGGCGCGAGCGCTCGTGCCGCCCGCCGTAGAGCATGGCCTCGAGCAGCGTCCCCTTGCGCACGTAGAGCGCGCCGGTGCCCTGCGGCCCGTGGATCTTGTGGGCGGAGAGGGAGAGCAGGTCGCAGCCGATCTGCGGCACGCTGACCCGCACCTTGCCCGCGGCCTGCACCGCATCAGTGTGGAACCATACGTCGGCTTCGGCGGCCAGCTTGCCGATCTCCTCCACCGGCTGCACGACCCCAGTCTCGTTGTTGGCCATCATGATGCTGATGAGCCGGGTGTTGGAGCGCAGGGCGCGGCGCACGTCGTCCGGGTCGACCAGCCCGCGCCCATCCACCGGGACGTAGGTGACCTCGCAGCCCAGCGCCTCCAGGCGCTTGGCGGAGTGGAGCACGGCGTGGTGCTCGATGGTGGAAGTGGCGATGTGGTCGCCGGCCTTGGCCAAGCCGAAGAGCGCCAGGTTGTCGGCCTCGGTGCCGCCGCTGGTGAAGACGATCTCGGCCTGGCGGCAGCCCACGAGCGCCGCCACCTGCTCGCGCGCCCGTTCCACCGCCGCTCGCGTCTGCTGCCCGTAGTGGTGGATGGAGGAGGCGTTGCCGAACTGCTCCTCGCCCAGGTAGGGCAGCATGGCCTCCCGCACCTCGGGAAGCAGCGGCGTGGTCGCGTTGTTGTCCAGGTACACCCGGCGCATGGTGGCTATTCTACTGCTCTTTAGATGGCAGGGCTCTGCGGGCGGACTCCAGCAGGCGGCCGCGAAGGCACCTGGGGGCCTACCGCTGCTCCATGGGTACGTAGGGAGCGGGCCATTTGGGGCCGACGTACTCGGCGCGCGGCCGGATGAGCCGGTTATCGTCCAACTGCTCGATCACGTGCGCCGTCCACCCGCTGATGCGCGACACCGCGAAGATGGGCGTGAACAGGTCCACGTCGATGCCCAGCGTGGTGTAGGTGGAGGCGGAGTAGAAGTCCACGTTGGCGTTGAGCTTCTTTTCCTGGTTGATGAAGAGCTCGATCTTGCGCGACATTTCGAAGTACTTGGCCTTGCCGGCGGAGCGGCCCAGGTCCTCCGACATCTTGCGCAGGTGGGTGGCTCGCGGGTCCTCGGTGTGGTACACGCGATGGCCGAAGGCCGGGACCTTCTTCTTGGCTGCCAGCATCTGCTTGACGTGCTCGATGGGGTCCTCGCCCTTCTTCTCGATCTCGAAGAGCATGCGCATGGCCTCTTCGTTGGCGCCGCCGTGCAGAGGCCCCTTCAGCGCACCCAGGGCGCCGGTCACGGCGGAATGGACGTCGGAGAGGGTGGCGGCGATGACGCGCGCGGCGAAGGTGGAGGCGTTCAGCTCGTGGTCGGCGTGCAGGATGAGCGCGATATCGAGCGCCTTCTCGGCCGTGGCCGAGGGCTTCTCCCCGTTCAGCATCCACAGGAAGTTGGCGGCGTGGGTAAGCGAGCGATCGGGCTCGACCACCGCCCGGCCCTTGCGCAGGCGGTCGTAGGCGGCCACGATCATGGCAAGCTGCGAGGTCAGGCGCAGGGCTTTGCGCACATTGGCGTCGTGGTCATTGTTCCTCTCGTCGGCGTCGTAAAGAGAGAGCGCCGAGACCGCGGTGCGCAGTACTTCCATGGGCAGAGCGTGCTTGGGAAGCTGCCGCAGCAGGTTCAGGATGGAAGGGTCGAGCTTGCGCTCCGCCGCCAGCTTCTGCCGCAGCTCGTCGAGCTCGACCTGCCTGGGCAGCCGCCCGAACCACAGCAGATAGCACACTTCCTCGAAGGCAGAGCGGTCGGCCAGCTCGTGGATGTCGATGCCGCGGTAGGCCAGCACTCCCTTCTCGCCGTCGATGTAACAGATGGAAGAGTTGGCGGCGACTACG
>DATIWW010000125.1:0-3135 GCA_035519175.1 Terriglobales bacterium | reverse complement strand
CAGCCTCTCGCGGTCCACTCCCTGGCGCTCCAGTTCGCGGCAGACGGAGAGGAACTTGCGCTGCGAGCCGATCATGCCCACGTAGCGGGCGGGCTGCTCCACCGCCCAGCGCAGCACGCGCATGTCGTCGCGATGGCCGCGGGTGACGATGACCAGGAAGGACGAATCGTTGACGGCCAGTTGCGGCAGCACGCGCTCGAAGTCGTCGGCATAGATGTCGCGGGCCTCGGGAAAGCGCTCGCGGTTGGCGAAGCTCTCGCGGTCGTCCACCACCACCACGTCGAAGCCGGCGAGCGCGGCCACCCGGCAGAGGTTGTAGGCCACGTGCCCGGCGCCGAACAGGTAGAGGGTGGCGCGCGGCAGCACCGGCTCCACGAAGATCTCCAGCGTGCCCCCGCAGACCAGCCCGGTGTCGTACTTGGGATCCTGGTTGAGGTTGAAGGTCAGGGTGCGGGGCTTCTCCGACTCCATGACCTCGCGCGCCGCCTGCCACACTTCCGCCTCGACGCAGCCGCCGCCGATGGTGCCGGCGATGGTGCCATCGTCGCGCACCAGCATCTTGGCGGTCTGGAAGCTGGGGATGGAGCCGCGCACGTTGACGATGGTGGCCAGGGCCCCCCGCCGCCCCTCTCGCCGCAGCCGCACGATCTCTTCGTAGACGTCCACGGCGAAGATTGTACCCCTTGGAAAAGCCCACCACAAAGGACACAAAGGGATACCACGAAGGACACGAAGAAAGGCTTGGGGATGGCGTTTGTGATAGCTTTTTGAGCATGAAAGCCATCCGTTATCACGAATTCGGCGGGCCCGAGGTCCTCAAGTACGAGGACGTTGCCGACCCGGCGCTGCGCAAGGACCAGGCGCTCATCCGGGTGAAGGCTTGCGCCTTGAACCATCTCGACCTGTGGTGCCGCAAGGGCCTGCCCGGGGTGAAGCTGCCGCACATCAACGGCTCGGACGTGGCCGGCGACGTCGTCGAAGTGGGCGAGTACGTGACCGGGCTGAAGGCAGGCGAGCGGGTGCTGCTGGCGCCCATGGTCTTCTGCAACCGCTGCGCCGAGTGCACCGCCGGGCGGCAGAACATGTGCCGCGACTACTCCGTGCTGGGCTATCTGAACGACGGAGGTAACTGCGAACTGCTGGCCATCTCGCCGGTCAACGTGATTCCGGTCCCGCAGGAGCTGACCTACGACGAAGCCGCCAGCGTGCCCCTGGTCTTCCTCACCGCCTGGCACATGCTGCACGGGCGGGCGCGGGTGAAGGCGGGCGAGGTCGTGCTGGTGCTGGCGGGAGGCTCGGGGGTGGGCGTGGCCGCCATCCAGATCGCCAAGCTGGCCGGCGCTACGGTGATCGCCACCGCCGGCAGCGAGGCCAAGCTCGACCAGTCGCGCGAACTGGGCGCCGACTTCACCATCAACCACTACCAGCAGAAGATCTCCGACGAGGTGAAGAAGATCACCGGCAAGCGCGGGGTAGACATCGTGATCGAGCACGTGGGCCAAGCCACCTTCGAGGAGAGCATGAAGTCGCTGCGGCCGGGCGGCACGCTGGTGACCTGCGGGGCCACCACCGGCGCGGAAGCCAAGTTCGACCTGCGCTTCCTCTTCAGCCGCCAGCTCTCGCTGCTGGGCTCCTACATGGGCACCATGGGCGAATTGCACGAGGTGCTGGCGCACGTTTTCTCCGGCCGGCTTAAGCCGGTAGTGGACAAGACCTATCCCCTGCGCGAGGCGCGCGCCGCCCACGAGCGCTTGGAGAACAAAGAACAGTTCGGCAAGGTGGTGCTGAACCCCTAGCGCGGCCGTTGGCATCTGGAACAGTAGGCGAATAGAATGGGAGCCGCTATGCCCGAGGCAGAGAGAGCCAATCCGAGCCCGGTGATATCGCCGCGCGCCGTGACCCTGAACTACGGCAGCGACGTGCCCGAGGGCGTGCTGCTGACCACGCTCGACAAAGCGGTCAACTGGGTGCGCAAGAGCTCCATCTGGCCCATGACCTTCGGCCTGGCCTGCTGCGCCATCGAGATGATGAGCATGGGGGCCGCGCGCTTCGACATCGCGCGCTTCGGCGCCGAGGTCTTCCGCCCTTCGCCCCGCCAGGCCGACCTCATCATCATCGCCGGGCGCGTCTCCAACAAGATGGCCCCGGTCATCCGCCAGCTCTGGGAGCAGATGCCGGAACCCAAGTGGGTGATCTCCATGGGCGCCTGCGCCACCTCCGGCGGGGTCTTCCAGAACTACGCCCTGGTGCAGGGTGTGAACCAGGTCATCCCGGTGGACGTCTATGTCCCCGGCTGCCCGCCGCGTCCCGAGCAGCTCATCTACGCCATCATGGTGCTGCAGGACAAGATCATGAAGGAGCGCGGCAGCTTCAAGGAAGCACTGAATCTCGGGTAGCGGAGCTACAGTCCCAGCAGAAAATTCAGACGGCGGCGGTCGCCGCGCCGCACCTCCACCAGGTTGACGGTCACGCCTTTTTCCGGCTCGCAGCGTTGCACCGTGCCCTTGATGCGCAGGTCGAAGTCGGGGTTGACCAGCAGGAGCTGGACCGCGATCTGCAAGGGCAGCTTGGCGCTGGCGCGCACGTGGCAGAGGCTCTGAGACATCTCGATCACCTCGCCTTCGACCGGCTCCACGCTGCCCTCACTGGGAATGATGTGAGCGCGGAAGCCCTGCGGCTTCACCGGCCCGCCCGCCCCGATCCCCGCCTTTTCCTGGATGCCGGTGCTGATGGGCTCGTACTGCTCCTCCAGTTCGGCCAGGTTGATGTCCCAGATCCACTTGTCGGGCTCGGTATTGTGCACGCCCATCTGGTCGGCCTGCGGCGTTCCCGCTTTGCCGATCCACATCACCCGGTACAGCGCGCGTTTGCCGCCCCGCTCCAGCAGGAGCACCTGGCCGGCCTGCGGGACGCCCTTCACACCCCCCAGGCGGGCGCCCTTCTGCGAGAGGTCGAAAGTGCAGGCCATCTGGAAGGCGGGCTTCTGCCCTTCATTCCAGGGAGAGACCTTCACCGGCAGCACGATCTGCACGCGCTTTTCCAGCTTCATGATCGAGGGTCCGAGTTCCGGGTCCGAAGGGGAGGAGGGGCCGGTGAGCCTGGAAGCGACGGTCGAAGAAAGCGGCCTATTTCTAT
>DATIWW010000124.1:0-3984 GCA_035519175.1 Terriglobales bacterium | reverse complement strand
AGGCGTACCCGATCGTGGCTCGCATGGTCGTCCTCCCGCACCCTGAACCCGCCGCCGCGATCAGAACAGGGCGTTTTGTTTCCGGTTCAAGGGGATCCCGAAATGCTCATAGGCGAGCTGGGTGGCCACCCGCCCGCGCGGGGTGCGGTCGATGAAGCCGATCTGGATGAGGAAGGGCTCGTAGATGTCCTCGATGGCCTCGGCCTCTTCGGCCAGGGCCGCGGCCAGGGTGTTCACCCCCACCGGCCCGCCCTGGTACTTCTCGATGATGGTGAGCAGCAGCTTGCGGTCGATCTCGTCGAAGCCGTGCTTGTCGACCTCGAGCATCTCCAGGGCGGCCTGGGCGGTGGTCAGGTCGATCTTGCCGGCGCCGCGCACCTGGGCGTAGTCGCGGACGCGGCGCAGCAGGCGGTTGGCGATGCGGGGAGTGCCGCGGGCGCGCCCCGCGATCTCGCTCGCCCCGGCGCGGTCGATCACGACCTTCAGGATCTCCGCCGAGCGCTCCACGATCACGCGCAGGTCTTCGGGGGTGTAGAACTCCAGGCGCAGCACGATGCCAAAGCGCGAGCGCAGCGGCGCTGAGACCAGCCCGGCGCGCGTGGTCGCGCCCACGAAGGTGAAGGGCTTGACCTCGATGGTGTGGGTGCGCGCCGACGGCCCTTGCCCGATGATGATGTCGAGCTGGTAGTCCTCGAGTGCGGAGTAGAGGATCTCCTCCAGCGCGGGCTGCAGCCGGTGCACCTCGTCGAAGAAGAGCACCTGGCGCGCCTGCACGTTGGTGAGGATGGCAGTGAGGTCGCCTTTGATGGCGAGCGCCGGCCCCGAGGTCTGCTGGAAGGCGACGCTCAACTCGTTGGCGATGATGCTGGCCAGCGTGGTCTTGCCCAGGCCGGGGGGGCCGTAGAGCAGGACGTGGTCCAGGGCCTCGCCGCGGGAGCGCGCCGCCTCGATGGCCACCGCCAGGTTCTCCTTCACCTTGCCCTGGCCGATGAACTCCTTGAGCCGCTGCGGGCGCAGCTTCAGTTCGAAGGAAGCGTCGTCCTCCACCGGCACGGCGGAGACCAGGCGCTCCTTGTCAGGTTTTTCCTTGGGCGCAGCCACTGCTCGGTAGAGTAATCAGAAACCGAGTGCGAGGCAACCCATCAGTTTGACGACGGCAGGGCTGTTCCGTACTTGCCAGGATCGCCGAGCGTGTCCCGATAGTACTGCTCGTCGGGATAGGGGTTGTAGACCCGCTTTCCGCTGCACAGCTTGCACTCCTTCTTCCAGCGTGGGTTGCTCCGGTCCTTCGCACCCAGATCCGTGAAGGTGAAGGTGAGCCACGGCCACACCCGGACATACTGAGCCTCGAGGACGGGGACGCCGTCCTTCTCCTCCACGACCGTCCCGTAAACACGGACCAGGGAAAGCGCCGAGATATTCCCCGGGTCAGCCTGCAAGCGCGCCACGAAATCCCCGGAGCCGCTCATGGAAACCAGCATGATGTGGCAGTCAGTCATGGAGTCGAAGTACTTGTGCTCGAGCAGCAACTCGGCAGCGTTGCCGGGGCCCTTGGGCAGTGTGATGCCGCGTACGATGCCAAACCAGCTGACATACTTCTGCTTCCTCCCCCGGATGCGGTAGTCCTCCAGGAACGAGCCTGTGGCCTGGTCCTTGACGCTGAGCTTGCTGAAAAAGGTCCGCTCTTGTTCTGTGGGAACGTAGCCACAGGTACCCAAGGAACCCGTGGGCACGAGCTTCTTGACCGGCTGGACTTCCACCTTGGTCTGGGCCAAGGCCGACGCGGCCAGGACCAAACCTGCCGCCAGACAGAGAGCCATGCGGTTTCGCATTGTGCCACCTCCGCTTCGCTGGTTTCAGGGTATTAGACACCGGAGCCGGGAGCGGGCGCAGCGAGAACCTATGGGTGTTCTCGCGTGGCACCCACCTCGGCGAGCACGTCTTCGTGGGTGCGCTCGCCGTCCTCGAAGACGGCGTGCACCAGGCGCATGCGGTAGGAGTAGTTGGCGGCCACCGCCGAGGCCACGGCGAAGTCCTGGAACCACGCGACCAGCTCCCACTGCTCGCCGCTCTGCTTCCAGACTTCGTATTGTTCAAAGCGTGGCATCGAGACGCGAGCCGTTTCACGTTTCAGGTTTCACGTTTCAAGCTGCCGGGGTGCGCAGACAAAGAAGGCCGCCGAGGCGGCCCGACGTGAACCGTGAAACTTGCAGCGTGAAACCTATTCTTCTTCCTCGACCTCGCCGGCGCGGGCGGCCTTGGCGGCGGTGATGATCTTCTCCTGCTGCTGCGCGGGGACGATGTCGTAGTGGTCCATCTCCATGGCGAAGCTGCCGCGCCCCTGGGTCATGGAGGTGAGGTCGGCGCCGTAGGTCAGCATCTCGGCCATGGGCACCTCGGCCTTGATGACGGTCTTGCCGGCCTTGTTGTCCATGCCCTGGATGCGTCCGCGGCGGGAGTTGAGGTCGCCCATGATGGTGCCGGCGAACTCGTCGGGCACGGTGATCTCCACCTTCATGATGGGCTCGAGCAGGGTGGGCTTGGCCGTTTCCATGGCCTTCTTGAAGGCGATGCGGCCGGCCAGCTTGAACGACAGTTCGCTGGAGTCCACTTCGTGGTAGCTGCCGTCGTAGAGGATGACGCGGAAGTCCACCATGGGGTAGCCGGCCAGGTAGCCGCGCACCGCGGTCTCGATGATGCCCTTCTCCACCGCGGGAATGAAGTTCTTGGGGATGGCGCCGCCGAAGATGTCGTTGACGAACTCGAAGCCGGCGCCGCGCGCCAAGGGCTCCATCTTGATCTTGCAGTCGCCGAACTGGCCGTGGCCGCCGGTCTGCTTCTTGTGCCGCCCCTGCACGTCGGCCTTGCCGCGGATGGTTTCGCGGTAGGGCACCTTGGGCGCCTTCAGGTTCACCTCGGTGTGGTAGCGCTTCTTGAGCTTGGAGACCACCACCTCGATGTGCTGCTGGCCGGTGCCCGCGATCAGGAACTCCTTGGTCTGGGGATCGCGGAAGAAGCGCAGTTGCGCGTCCTCCTCCATGAGCTTGTGGATGCCGTTGGCCAGCTTGTCTTCGTCGGCGCGGGTCTTGGGCTCGATGGCGAAGGTGATGGCGGGCTCGGGCAGCGTGACCTTGGGATACTGGATGGGCGCGCTCTTGTCGCCCAGGGTGTCGCCGGTGAGCGTGTCCTTGAGCTTGGCCACCGCCCCGATGTCGCCGGCGTGCACTTCGGCGATGGACACCGCCGTCTTGCCCTGCATCACCGATATGTGGGAAAGCTTCTCGCTGGAGTTCTTGGTGAAGTTCTGCACCGCGGCGTCGTTCTTCAGCACCCCGCTGTACACCTTGTAGAAAGAAATGCGCCCCGCGAAGGGATCGGAGACGGTCTTGAAGACGAAGAGGGAGAGCGGCTCGGAGTCGGCCACCTTGCGGGCCGGGGGCTCGCCGTTGTTGGGAGCGGCCACGCCCTGCACCGGGGCGCGCGAAGTGGCCGCCGGCAGGTAGTCCACGCAGAAGTCCAGCAGGCGGTCGGCGCCGATGTTGCCCAGTCCGGAAGAAAATAGTACGGGATAGATGCGGCGCTCGCGGATGGCCTCGCGCAGCCCGTTGACCAGGTGCTCCTCCCCGATGGTGCCTTTGTCGAAGAACTCTTCCATGAGGGCGTCGTTGCCCTCGGCCACCAGCTCCACCAGCTTCTCGTGGGCTGCCTTGGCGGCCTCGGCCAGGTTAGCGGGGATCTCGCCCTCCTTGCCCTTGCCGTTGCCGCCCATCTCGTAGGTGTAGGCCTTCATCTTGACCAGGTCCACCACCCCGGAAAGGTTCTTCTCGGCGCCGATGGGCAACTGCACGGGAATGACGGTGCGGCCGAAGGCCCCGGTCAGCGACTCCAGCATGCGCCCCATGTCGGCGCGCTCGCGGTCCATGCGCCCGCCCACGATGATGCGCGGCAGGGCGTACTCCTCGGCGTACTGCCAGACGCGGTCGG
>DATIWW010000123.1:0-2138 GCA_035519175.1 Terriglobales bacterium | reverse complement strand
GCGGTGGGATGTATCGCCAGGACGGTCTGCCGGGGCGTAACAAGAACACTTAGCGAAGGCACCCGCACGTTAGTAAGACGCTCTCCGCTCTCTCTGCGGTAAACTCTTCCCTTCCCATGCGGCGGACCGGCGAAAACGTGGTGCGCATCGAGATGGAGGCCCTGCGCGAACTGGCCGAGCGCCTGGCGGGGCCCATGGGCCCGGCTTTCGAGCGCGCCCTCGACATGCTCTCTGCCTGCTCCGGGCGCGTGGTGGTCACCGGCATGGGCAAGAGCGGGCTGGTGGCGCGCAAGGTCGCGGCCACCCTCGCCTCCACCGGCACACCTTCCCTTTTCCTCCATCCCGCCGAGGCCGTGCACGGCGACCTGGGCATGGTGGTGCGCGGCGACGTGGTGCTGGCGCTCTCCTTCAGCGGCGAGACCGAGGAATTGCTCACCCTGCTGGCCACCCTGAAGCGCCTGGAGGCGAAGCTGATCGTGATCACCGGCAACGTCAGGTCCACGCTGGCGCAGGCCGCCGACGTGGCCCTCGACTGTTCGGTGGCCAAGGAAGCCTGCTCGCTGGGCCTGGCGCCCACCGCCTCGACCACGGCCATGCTGGCGCTGGGCGACGCGCTGGCGGTGGCGCTCGCCGAGAAGCGCGGCTTCAAGGAAGAAGACTTCGCCAACCTGCATCCCGGGGGCAAGCTGGGCAAGAAGCTGGCGCGGGTCGCGGCGCTGATGCACACCGGCGAGGCCGTGCCCCGGGTCACGCCCAAAGCCAAGATGCCCGACGTGATCTACGAGATGTCGAAGAAGGGCCTGGGAGTGACGGCGGTGGTGGAGGACGGCGGGCGCCTGGTGGGCATCATCTCCGACGGCGACCTCAGGCGGCTGCTGCAGAAGCGCGGCAAAGAGGTCCTCGACCTGACCGCCGGCGAGTGCATGACGCGCGAGCCCAAGACCATCGGCGGCGAGGAATTTGCCGCCACCGCCCTGGGCATCATGGAGCAGAAGAAGATCACCTCGCTGGCGGTGGTGGACGGCGAGGGCAGGCTCGAAGGCATCGTCCACCTGCACGATCTGTGGGGAACGGAGATGGTCTAGCCATTTATTTGATTTATTGATTTCTTCATTTATTCATTTCAAACCCACCCGATCCCCGGCCGCACTCCGCTGCCGCCCATTCGCTGAATCCCTGAAAATCAATCAATCAATAAATGAGAAAATGATCAAATCGCCATGTATCACTACGATCCCAAGACGGCGCTGGAAGAACTGAAGGAAGAGGCGCAACTGCCCAACCCGGTGCACGTGCGCGACATGATCCTGCGCGCGCATCCCACCGCCGACCGCTCCCTCGAGCTCAACCGTCGCTTCCTGGATTACCAGAAGCTCTTCGGCGAGGCGCAGCAACTGGCGCGCGAGCTGCTGGAGCAATTGGGCGGGAAGTAGGCGCGGTGCCGCCCAGGAAGGGGCCCTTGTCTCTTCCAGCCTGAAACCTGGCGCTGACGCGCCGGGCTAAGACAACTGCCGCCCTGCGGGCTTCCCTGAACGGACAAAGTGTCCCACACGTTCCCCCCTCAAGCTGTGATGGCGCGCACACCATGGGATTTGCTGTCCTTTCGTTGGCCGAAGCGCTTGCGCTTAGCCTTTTCCTCCTAATCCGTTAGAATGAGAGATTCTTGTCGAAAAGACAGACCCCTATGCACCGCTGGTCACAACAGTTCATCCCCACGCTGCGCGAGGCCCCGGCCGACGCCGAGGTCCCCAGCCACAAGTTCCTGGTGCGGGCCGGCTACGTGCGCCAGCTCGCCGCCGGCATCTACTCCTACCTTTTCCTGGGGTGGCGCTCGCTCAACAAGATCGCCGGCATCGTGCGCCAGGAGATGGACAAGATCGGGCAGGAGTTCTACCTGCCGGCGCTGAACCCGCGCGAGGTCTGGGAGGCCAGCGGGCGCTGGCAGCAGATGGGCGAGACCATGTTCCGCCTCAAGGACCGCAAGGGCGCGGACCTGTGCCTGGGCATGACCCACGAGGAGGTCATGACCGAGATCGCGCGCAAGGAACTGCGCAGCTACAAGCAGTTGCCGCAGATCTGGTACCAGATCCAGACCAAGTTCCGCGACGAGGCCCGGCCCAAGAGCGGCCTGCTGCGCG
>DATIWW010000122.1:0-2537 GCA_035519175.1 Terriglobales bacterium | reverse complement strand
AACCTGGCCTCGGAGACGGCGGCGCTCAAGGTTCTGGAGATGGGCGGCGCGGGCCACGCCATGCACGCCCTGGACTTCCTCCACTACGCCTACCTGCAGAGCGGGCAGGAGGACCAGGCGCACGCCGTGATGGAAAAGGTCGCGCACGCCGATTGGATGAACTCCCAGGACCGGGCCGCCAACCTCGCCGACCTGGAAAAACGCTACGCGCTGGAGACTCATGACTGGAAGCAGGCGGAGGCGCTGGAGACGCCCGCGGGCGCAGGACTGCGCCTGCAGGGCGCCCTGCACTGGGCGCGCACCCTCGCCGACGCCCGCCTGGGGAAGACGGCCGCGGCCCGCAAGGAGTTGCAGGGACTGGAGGCCGTGCGTCTCAAGCTGGCTGCCGCGCACGACCGCTACGGCCCGGATCCCTTCGGCGTCGAGCTCCAGGAAGCTGCGGGCTGGGTGGCCCAGGCGGAGGGCAAAGAACAGGAGGCCGCGCGGGCCATGCGGGCGGCGGCGAAGGAAGAGGAGACGCGCGGAGGACCCAACGTGCTGGGCATCCCGGCCGGCGAGCTGCTGGGCGACCTGCTGCTGGAGCAGGGCCAGCCGGGAGAGGCGCTGGCCGCCTATGAGAGCGCGCTGAAGCAATCCCCCAACCGCTTCGACAGCCTCTACGGGGCGGCGCGGGCGGCCGAGCTGGCGGGACAGAAGCAGGAAGCTCGCCGCTACTATCAGCAGCTGGTCAATACCTGCGCCGGGGCGAGCGAAGGCCGTCCCGAGCTGCGGCAGGCGCGGGCTTACCTGAAGTCCATCGGAATGGACTAGGCCCCTCGGCTATAATGCGCCCGCCATGCCCCTGACCCCCGGCACCAAGCTCGGTCCCTACGAGATCGTGGCCGCCGCCGGCGCGGGCGGCATGGGGGAGGTCTACCGCGCACGCGACACTCGCCTCGACCGCACGGTGGCCATCAAGGTCCTGCCCGCGCATCTCTCCGACCACCCCGAGCGCCGGCAGCGCTTCGACCGCGAGGCCCGCGCCATCTCTTCGCTCAACCATCCCAACATCTGCACCCTCTACGACGTAGGACACCAGGAGGGCGTCGACTACCTGGTGATGGAGTACATGGAGGGCGAGAGCCTGGCCGACCGGCTGCAGCGCGGGCCCCTGCCTCCGGAACAATTGCTGAAGTACGGCGTGGAGATCTGCGAAGGGCTGGAGCAGGCGCACCGCAGCGGGGTGGTGCACCGCGACCTGAAGCCGGGGAACATCATGCTCACCCGGACGGGGGCCAAGCTGATGGACTTCGGGCTGGCCAAGACCGCCAATCCGGAGGCATCGGCCTCGGCCCTCACCGCCTCGCTCGCCGGCCCCGGCGGCAAGCCCTTGACCGCGGAAGGCATGGTGGTGGGTACCTTCCAATACATGGCGCCGGAGCAACTGGAAGGCAAGGAAGCGGACGCGCGCTCCGACGTCTTCGCGTTGGGCTCGGTGCTCTACGAGATGGCGACCGGCAAGCGCGCCTTCACCGGCAAGAGCCAGGCCAGCGTGGTGGCGGCCATCCTGGCCTCGGAGCCGCAGCCCATCTCGGCGCTGCGGCCCATGTCGCCGCCCACCCTGGACCGCCTGGTGAAGGTGTGCCTGGCCAAGGACCCGGAGGAGCGTTGGCAGACCGCCCACGACGTCAAGCTGCAGTTGAAGTGGATCGCCGAGGGCGGCTCGGAGGCGGGCGTGCCCGCTCCGCTGGCGGCGCGGCGGCGGCATGCGCAGACGCTGGCGTGGGCGGTGGCGGCGGTGTGCCTGCTGGCCGCGCTGGCGCTGGGGGCGGCCTGGCTGCTGCGCGCGCCCAAGCCGGAGCTGCCCCTGCAGGCTTCGCTGCTGCCGCCCAAGGACTCCAGCTTTGCCGCCTTCAACTTCGCGGTCTCGCCGGATGGGCGGAAGCTGGTCTTCGTGGCCCGCGGCGCTTCGGGGGGCGGCAACACCCTGTGGGTGCGGCCGTTGGATTCCATCGCAGCGCAGCCGCTGGCGGGCACCGAAGACGCCCAGTTTCCCTTCTGGTCGCCCGACAGCAAGTCCATCGGGTTTTTCGCCAACCACAAACTGCGCAGGATCGACGCCGCGGGCGGGCCGGTGCTGGCGCTGGCGGATGCAGAGACCCCGCGGGGAGGAAGCTGGAGCCCGGACGGCACCATCGTCTTTGCTCCCGCCTCGGTGGGCGGGCTGTGGCAGATCCCGGCGGCCGGAGGCGCGCCGACCCAACTGACCCAGCCCGCCAATCCTGGCGCGGAACGCAGCCACCGTTGGCCATCCTTCCTGCCCGACGGCCGTCACTTGCTCTACTACAACTCCAGCCCAAGCGGGCCCTTGGGGAGGCCGGCGCCTGCGGAAGTCGACGCGGGCTCCGGCATCTATGTTCTGGACATCAAGACCGGCCACCAGAGCCTGGTGGTGCGGGCCATCAGCCAGGGGCAGTACGCCTCCGGGTACGTCTTCTATCTGGACCAGGGCAACCTGATGGCGCAGCCCTTCGAGCTCTCCTCGCTGAAGGCTACGG
>DATIWW010000121.1:0-4686 GCA_035519175.1 Terriglobales bacterium | reverse complement strand
ACCGTGGTCTGGCCCGGGTTGACCGCCGTCGCCGTGGCCGCGTTCAGGATGGCGGGGTTGCTGGTGTCGGAGGCGATGGTGACCACGTTGGTGTCGTTCGAAGCCCAGGTGAACGGGCCCACCGTGCTGGTGATGTCGGTGGCGCCGTTGAAGGCGGTGGCGGTGAACCCCGTGGTCAGCTTCTGCGAGTCGCAGTTCACGCCGCCTGGGTTGAGAGTGATGTTGGTGATGTGCTGGTGCACGTAGATGGTGGCGGTAGCGCTGAGACCGGCCACCGTCGCGGTGATGGTGGCCATGCCCGTGCTTCCGGGCGTGCACACCACCGGGGCCGTGGCGCTGTCCCAGCTTCCTGCGCACACCAGCCCGGGGCTGTTGCCCCCGCTGGCCACGCTGGCGATCGGGGTGGCGCTCGAGGTGAAGGTGATGGCCTGGAAGAGCACGACGCCATCGCTGTTCTTCACCGTAGCCAGCAACTGGGTGACGCCGCCCGGCTCCAGAGAAGCGGTGGTCGGCGTCAGGGTGATGGAGGCCGGCTGGCTGGGATTGGAGTTGTTGCCGCCGCCGCCGCCGCAGCCCGTCAGCCCGGCTGACACCAGGAAAGCTCCGCAGATCGCTAGCACGATGATGGCCGACCGCATGGTTCCTCCCCGCCGCGCTCTCCGGCGGAATCGCGCACCATAGGTAGTGGGGAAATCGTTAAGTCTAACGGCTCTCGTCCCTTTCAGCAAGCCGATGGAGGCGCCCGCGTCCCCGAGGCGGCTCGCCGCAGCCGCCGCAGCGCGAATCCAGTTGCCAGAAACGCGCCCTTTCAGTACGCTCCCTGTCGGCCGAAGCTCCCGGAGTGTGCTCCATGGCCGAGTTTCCCCAGTCCGAACGTGGTCGCCGCGCCACCCGGGTGCGCATGCAGGCGCAGACCATCCGCATCGCGACCTCCCCACCGGTGAGCGGGGTGCTGCAGACGCTCTCCCGCACCGGCGGGCGAGCGGTGCTCACCGCCGCGGTCCCGGAAGGCGATCTGGTCGAGGTCGAGATCCAAACCGCCTGCGGCGCGATCGCCGGCTTAGTTGAGATGCTGGCACCCCGCTCCGGGGCTGCCGGACACGTGCAGGCATTTCGTTTTGTCGGGCTCAGCGACGAGGATGGCTCCCGCCTGCAGGAGGTCCTGCGCCTGGTCAAAGACCTGGGCAAAGGCGGCAAGGGGCGCTGACCCGGGCCTCCCGGGTTGACGTTGCGGAAGCGCGCTTGCTATAGTAGATGGGTTCCGCGAGTCAGGTTGAGCTTGCCTGGAGTTGTGGCTGAGCTGTGGTTCGTTCCGCCCGAGGACTGAAGTCGGGTCCGCTATCAGGGCGCCCTCGCTGAAACGCACCTGCGCTGCCTCACGCCCGTCGTGAGGGTATGCAGGTCCGGGGCGACGAAACGGAGCATCTCCCGCAAGGGCTTGGGTGCCACCGTCGTCCGTCCACTAATTAGGAAACCAGCACACTTCTTCGTGCGTCCGCGGGCGCGTGGAGAAAGCATGGCGCGGCGGCACGCGGTCCGCCCGGTTGTGGAGCGCGCGCCCGGCCCGCCAGTCCCGTTCGCGGGATTCCAGCACATGGCGCGTGGCGGGTGTGCGCGCCCAAGGAGCGGCATCGGTGCCTACATTTCATCAGTTGGTGAAGCAGGGGCGCTCGCGGGTGAACTACAAGACCGCCAGCCCCGCCCTGCAGGAGTGCCCGCAGAAGCGCGGCGTCTGCACCCGCGTCTACACCCAGACGCCCAAGAAGCCGAACTCGGCGCTGCGCAAGGTGGCGCGCGTGCGCCTGACCAACGGCATCGAGGTGACCACCTACATCCCCGGCGTCGGCCACAACCTGCAGGAGCACTCCATCGTGCTCATCCGCGGCGGCCGCGTGAAGGACCTCCCCGGGGTGCGCTACCACGTCATCCGCGGCACCCTCGACACCGTGGGCGTCGCCAACCGCAAGCAGGGACGCTCCAAGTACGGAGCCAAGCGGCAGAAGTAATCCGTCGCCGGTCGCCGGTTGGCGAGGCGCTGGCCAGTTTGAAGGAAGAGTCAGGAGCCAGGAGCTAACAGCTAAGAGCTGCTTTTATGCCAAGAAAAGGACATATCGCGAAGCGGGAAGTGGCCGCCGATCCGGTCTACGGCTCGACCCTGGTCACCAAGTTCGTCAACTCCATGATGTGGGACGGCAAAAAGAGCACCGCCCAGAACATCTTCTACGACGCCATGAAGAAGCTGGAGGAGAAGGGCGGGGGCGAGGCCCTCAAACTCTTCACCAAGGCGGTGGAGAACGCCAAGCCCCTGCTGGAGGTCAAGACCCGGCGCGTGGGCGGCGCCAACTACCAGGTCCCGGTCGAGGTCAATCCCGACCGCCGCACCTCGCTGGCCATCCGCTGGCTCATCACCTACAGCCGCGGGCGCGCCGAGAAGGGCATGACCGAGAAGCTGACCAACGAATTGCTCGACGCCGCCAACAACCGCGGCGCCGCCATCAAGAAGAAGGAAGACGTCCATCGCATGGCCGAGGCCAACAAGGCCTTCGCCCATTACCGGTGGTAAGAGAGATTGGAGAATTGAGCAATCGGGTAATCGGGTAATTCAGGATCTGCGACGCACCGGTTTTTTAATTACCCGATCACACAATTACCAAATTACACAATGGCACGCGAAGTCCAACTCGAGCGGTGCAGGAACATCGGCATCATGGCCCACATCGATGCCGGCAAGACCACCACCACCGAACGTGTGCTCTTTTACACCGGGCGCACCCACCGCATCGGCGAGGTCCATGAAGGCACCGCCACCATGGACTGGATGGAGCAGGAGCAGGAGCGCGGCATCACCATCACCAGCGCCGCCACCACCTGCCTGTGGCGCGACGTCCGCATCAACATCATCGACACCCCCGGCCACGTGGACTTCACCGCCGAGGTGGAGCGCTCGCTGCGCGTGCTCGACGGCGCCTGCGCCGTCTTCGACGCCGTGCACGGGGTCGAGCCCCAGTCCGAGACGGTGTGGCGCCAGGCCGACAAGTACGGCGTCCCCCGCATCTGCTTCATCAACAAGATGGACAAGATGGGCGCCGACTTCGAGCACGCCATCGACACCATCCGCAAGCGCCTCAACGCCCGCCCCGTCGCCACCCAGCTCCCCATCGGCCAGGAAGACAAGTTCAAGGGCGCCATCGACCTGTTCGCCATGAAGGCCATCCTGTGGAAGGACGAGACCCTGGGCTCCGAGTTCGTGGTCGAGGACATCCCCGCCGAACTCACCAAGAAAGCCTCCGCCTTCCACAACCAGATGGTCGAGACCATCGTCGAGAACGACGACGAGCTGCTGCACAAGTACATGGAAGGCGAGACCATCTCTCCCGAGGAACTCAAGCGCTCGCTGCGCAAGAGCACCATCGCGCTGAAGCTCTTCCCCGTGCTCTGCGGCTCCGCCTTCAAGAACAAGGGCGTGCAGCCCTTGCTCGACGCGGTGGTGGACTTCCTGCCCTCTCCTGCCGACATTCCCCCGATCAAGGGCCACGATCCCGACCATCCCGAGAAGCCGCTGGAGCGCAAGGCCGCCGACAACGAACCCTTCTCCGCCCTCGCCTTCAAGATCATGACCGACCCCTTCGTCGGCCAGCTCGCCTTCATCCGCATCTATTCCGGCAAGCTGAAGACCGGCGACTCGGTGTACAGCAGCCGCCGCCAGCGCTCGGAGCGCGTCGGCCGCCTGCTCAAGATGCACGCCAACAAGCGCGAGGAGATCAGCGAGATCTACGCCGGCGACATCTGCGCCTGCGTCGGCCTGAAGAACATCACCACCGGCGACACCATCTGCGACGAGAGGCATCCCATCCTGCTGGAGTCCATCGAGTTTCCCGCCCCCGTCATCTCCGTGGCGGTCGAGCCCAAGACCAAGGGCGACCAGGAGAAGATGGGCGTCGCCCTCTCCAAGCTGGCCCAGGAAGATCCCACCTTCAAGGTCAACACCGATCCCGACAGCGGCCAGACCATCATCAGCGGCATGGGCGAATTGCACTTGGAGATCATCGTCGACCGCATGATGCGCGAGTTCAGCGTCGAAGCCAACGTGGGCAAGCCCCAGGTGGCCTATCGCGAGACCATCCGCAAGCCCGCCGAGGCCGAGGGCAAGTTCATCCGCCAGACCGGAGGCCGCGGCCAGTACGGCCACGTCAAGATCCGCCTGGAGCCCAACCCCGGCAAGGGCTACGAGTTCGAGAACGAGATCGTGGGCGGCGCCGTCCCCAAGGAGTTCATCAAGCCCGTCGACCAGGGCATCAAGGAAGCCCTGGAGGGCGGCGTGCTCGCCGGCTACGAGATGGTGGACGTCAAGGCCATCCTCTACGACGGCAGCTACCACGACGTGGATTCCAGCGAGATGGCCTTCAAGATCGCCGGTTCCATGGCCTTCAAGGAGGCCGCGCGCCGCGCCAGCCCGGTGCTGCTCGAGCCCGTGATGTCGGTGGAGGTGGTGGTGCCCGAGGATTTTGCCGGCGCCATCATCGGCGACTTGAGCTCCCGCCGCGGGCACATCTCCGGCATGGAGCACCGCGCCGGCTCGCAGGTCATCAGCGCCATCGTGCCGCTCAGCGAGATGTTCGGCTACGCCACCCAGATGCGCTCCAACACCCAGGGGCGGGCCACCTTCTCCATGCATTTCGCCAGGTA
>DATIWW010000120.1:0-11322 GCA_035519175.1 Terriglobales bacterium | reverse complement strand
CCTGGTGGTGCGCGGGGAAGCGGAGCAGACGCTGCCCGAGTTGGTGGGCGCGCTGGGCGGAAGCACCGCTCTCGCGGCGGTGCCCGGTATCACCTTCCGCGCTGGCCGGGAGGTCCGGCGCAGCCCGGATGCACCCCTGATCCAGGACCTGGACGCGCTGCCGTTTCCCGCATTCCATCTCTTCCCCGACGTCCGCTTCTGCCGCCACTTCCCCCTGGAGCTGGGGCGCGGCTGTCCCTTCGCCTGCACTTTCTGCTCGACCAACGACTTCTTCCGCCGCCGCTTCCGGCTGAAGAGTCCGGGGCACATGATCGCCGAGATGCGCCGGGTGAAGGCGGGCTACGGCATCCGCTCCTTCGAGCTGGTGCACGACATGTTCACGGTCGACCGCAAGCGGGTGGTCGAGTTCTGCGAGGCGCTGATGGAGAGCGGGGAGGATCTCACCTGGGGCTGCAGCGCGCGCACCGACTGCGTGGACGAGGAACTGATCGCGCTCATGGCCCGGGCCGGCTGCCGCGGTATCTTCTTCGGCATCGAGAGCGGCTCGCCGCGCATGCAGAAGATCATCGACAAAGGGCTCGTCCTGGACGATTCCGCAGAGCGCATCCGCGCCTGCGACCAGTTCGGGATCAACACCGCGGTCTCGCTGATGGCGGGCTTCCCCGAAGAGACCCTCGGCGACCTGCGCGCCTCGGCGGCCTTCTTCGTGGATTCCCTGCGCTACGACCACGCCGATCCGCAGCTCAGCATCCTGGCGCCGCTGGCGGAGACGCCCATCCAGCGGCAGCAGAAGGAGGCGCTGGTGCTGAGCGACGAGGTGGCCGACATGTCGTACCGGGGCTGGCCGCAGGAGGCGGAAGATCACGCCATGATCGCCGGCCATCCCGAGATCTTCTCCAGCTTCTACTCCGTGCCTACGCCCTACCTGGACCACGAGTTCCTCAAGGAGCTGCGCGACTTCCTGCTGAGCGGCGCGAGAGCGTTCCGGCGGCTCCTCCTGGGACTGCACCAGGACAGCGGCGACATCGTGGACGTCTTCCAGCAATGGCAGGAGTGGCGGGCCAGGAACGGCGTGGACCTCGCCGGCGGTGATCGCACCGCCTACTACGCGAGCGGCAGCTTCCCTTCGGACTTCCTCCGCTTCCTGAGGCTGGACTACGTTCCGCAGACGAGCCTGGCCCCGCTCGCCATCGCCGCCCTGCTGGAATACGAGGCCGCGTTGCTGGGCAGCGCTGCGGGAGCGGAGCCGGAGCCGGCCTCCGACGGTTGGGAGGCGCGGCTGGCCTGGGACAGCCGGCCCCAGGTATCTCCGGGCGTGCGCGTGATCCAGCTTCCGGCGGACTATCAGGAGATCGTGCGGCGGCTGCGGCAGAGAAGCCCGCTGCACGACGTCCCCGAGCAGCCGGTGAAGCTCGCCATCCGCAGCAGGGGGGCGGGGCCGGCGGAAGTGCGCCAGCTCAGCCCGATCTCGGCGGAATTGCTGGGCCTCTGCGAAGGGGGCCGCACCCTGCACGAGATCGCCGCGGAGTTCCGGAAGGGGAAGCCGGAGGTCGCGGGCCTGCCCGCCGAACAGCTCTGCCGGGCGGGGATCGAGATCCTGCGCCAGCAGCATCTCCTCGCCTGGGCGTGAGCGAAAGCCGCCGGCCATCGAATTCCGCCCGCCGGCTTGTGCGCTGCCCCTTGCCCCGCCGCTGAAACCCTGCGATGCCTCGATTCAAGGATGGCGCTTGCCGGCGCCGGCGCCGGCGGAGATGAACTGACGTCCCTGGAGCGCAAGCTGCACGGCGCGCACCAGGTCTTCGGCGGCGCGCGCCTTCAAGACGTAGGCGGAGGCGCCCACGCGCAGCGCGGTGTCCAGGTAGTCGGGATCGGCGTAGGCGGTGAGGAAGACGAGCTTGGCGGGCGAGCCGGAGGCGGCCAGCCGGCGCGCCACCGCGAAGCCGTCCAGCCCAGGCATCTCGATGTCGAGGACCACGACCTCGGGAAGCAGGCTGAGGGCGGAGCGCACCGCGGCCTCGCCGTCTTCGGCGGTTCCCACCACCTCGAAGTCGGCGCTCAGCATGCGCGCGAAGACCTCGAGCGCCGCCGGGTGGTCGTCGGCCAGCAGGATGCGGATGCGGTCCATCACCGCCAATAAACCTGTTCGCGCCCGGGAAAGCTACTGGGAAAAGTCACAGGCGGGCCGGGAGCCCGCACCACCTGTGACTTTTCCCAGTTTCCTTCTCCGGCGGCGCTCCCGAGAATGTTGCTCGGGCCCGAGAAGCATGGGCCGAGCCGTTCTCGCGCACCAAGGAGGCCCCGATGCCAGCGAACGCTTCGCGCCAACCGCGCTCCCTTTTCCGGAGGTGCCGCTCCTGGGCCGGCCTGGTGATGACGGGATCCGCGCTGCTGTTTCTCCTCGCCTGTGGCGAGAAGAAAGCGGAAGCGCCCGCTCCACCCGAGGTCGAGGTGATCAGCGTGGCGCAGCGGGACGTCCCGCTCTACAGCGAGTGGGTGGCCACGCTGGACGGCTACGTGAACGCGCAGATCCAGCCCCAGGTGACCGGCTACCTGACCAAGCGGAATTACTCCGAGGGCACCCTGGTACGCAAGGGCGACGTGCTCTTCGAGATCGACCCGCGCCCCTTCCAGGCGGCGCTGGAGCAGACCAAGGGACACCTGGCGGAGGCGCAGGCCCAACTGGCCAAGACCAAGCTGGACGTGGAGCGCGACACGCCGCTAGCGGAACAGAGCGCCATCCCGCAGGCGCAACTGGACAACGACAAGGCCGCCTACGCCGCGGCGCAGGCCATGGTGGACGCGGGCCAGGCGCAGGTGGACCAGGCGCAGCTCAACCTGGGCTTCACCAAGGTGCGCTCGCTGGTGGATGGCATCGCCGGCCTCGCCAAGGGACAGATCGGCGACCTGGTGGGGCCCACCACGCTGCTGACTACGGTGTCGCAGGTGGAACCCATCAAGGCCTACTTCGCCCTCAGCGACCAGGAATATCTGCGGGCGGCCTCGGCCATCAGCCAGGTGGCCGCCGGCAAGCCCACCCCCAAGGCGGAGAGCGGCAAGGTTCTGGAGCTGATCCTCTCGGACGGCAGCGTGTACCCGTACAAGGGGTGGTTCGAGATGGCCGACCGGCAGGTGGACCAGAAGACCGGGACCATCCGCATCGCCGGGGCCTTCGACAACCCCGGCGGCATCCTGCGCCCGGGGCAGTTCGCGCGCGTGCGCATGGCCACCAGCGTGGCCAAGGGCGCGCTGCTGGTCCCGCAGCGGGCGGTGGTGGAGATCCAAGGCACCTACCAGGTGGCGGTCGTGGGCGCCGACAACAAGGCCGACATCCGCCCGGTCAAGGTGGGCGAGCGGACAGGCCAGATGTGGATCATCACCGCGGGCCTGAAGCCGGGAGAGCAGGTGATCGTCGAGGGCGTGCAGAAGGCCCGCACCGGCACTCCGGTGAGTCCCAAGCCTTGGAATCCGCCGGCAGGGGGTCAATAAGCCATGTCCAAGTTCTTCATCAACCGTCCCATCGTGGCCATGGTGATCGCCATCCTGATGGTGATCGTGGGCCTGGTGTCCATGGCCGGGCTGCCCACCGCGCAGTTCCCCAACATCGCGCCCCCCGAGATCCAGGTGAAGGCGACCTACCCGGGCGCCGATGCCGAGACCGTCGAGCAGTCGGTGGCCACGCCCATCGAGCAGCAGATGAGCGGCGTGGACAACATGAATTACATGTACAGCAACAACGCCAACAACGGGGCGATGACGCTGACCGTCAACTTCGACATCAAGACCGACCCCAGCACCGACCAGATCCTCTCGCAGATGCGCACCAACCAGGCCAACTCGCAACTGCCCACCGACGTGATCAATGCCGGGGTGACGGTGCAGAAGTCCACCGCCGCTCCCCTGATGCTGATCGACCTGTACTCGCCCAAGGGAACGTACGACAACGTCTTCCTGGCCAACTACGCCTACATCAACCTCAACGACCAGTTGACGCGCGTGCCGGGCATCGCCAGCGTCACCGTGTATGGCGCCGGCCAGTACGCCATGCGGGTGTGGGTGAAGCCGGACCGGCTGGCCAAGCTGGGCGTCACTGTGCCCGAGATCGTGCGCGCCATCCAGACCCAGAACACGGTGAACCCGGCGGGGCAGATCGGGGGCGAGCCCGTGCCCCCGGGCCAGGACTTCACTTACGCGGTGCGCGCCCAGGGGCGCCTGCCTTCCGCGGAAGAGTTCGGCCAGATCGTGATCCGCGCCAACCCCGATGGCTCCATCCTGCGGCTGAAGGACGTAGCCCGGATCGAGCTGGGAGCGCAGTACTACAACCTGATCGGCCGCTTCAACGGCAAGCCGGCGGCGGTGGTCGCGGTCTACCAGCTTCCCGGATCGAACGCGGTGAAGGCGGCAGCCGGCGTCCGCAAGCTGATGGCCGAGGCCAAGCAGCGCTTCCCCCAGGACCTGGAATACGACATCGCCCTGGACACCACCCTGGCGGTGACCGAGGGACTGAAAGAGATCGAGCACACCTTGTTCGAGGCCCTCATCCTGGTCATCCTGGTGGTGTACCTCTTCCTGCAGGGCTGGCGGGCAACGCTCATCCCGCTGCTGGCCGTGCCCGTCTCCCTGATCGCCACGTTTGCCGTCTTCCCCTTCCTGGGCTTCTCCATCAACACGCTCTCGCTGTTCGGGCTGGTCCTGGCCATCGGACTGGTGGTGGACGACGCCATCGTGGTGGTGGAAGCGGTGGAGCATCACATCGAGCACGGCATGACGCCCAAGGATGCCGCTTTCAAGGCCATGGAAGAAGTGTCGGGGCCGGTGATCGCCATCGCCCTGATCCTCTCGGCGGTGTTCGTGCCCACCGTGTTCATCCCCGGGATCACCGGGCGCCTGTACCAGCAGTTCGCCATCACCATCGCCATTTCGGTGCTGTTCTCGGCGTTCAACGCGCTCTCCCTGAGCCCGGCGCTGTCGGCGCTGCTGCTGCGACCGCGCAAGGAGACGCGAGGGCCGCTGGGCGCCTTCTTCCGCGGCTTCAACAAGGTCTTCGGGCGGAGCACGGACGGCTACGTGGGCCTGTGCGGGCACCTGATCCACAAGGCCGGCTTCAGCATGCTGCTGCTGCTGGGGATGGCGGTGCTGGCGGGGGTGTTCGGGTCGCGCCTGCCCACGGGCTTCCTCCCCGACGAGGACCAGGGCTACGTCTTCGCCGGCGTGCAGTTGCCCGACGCCGCCTCGCTGCAGCGCAACGACGAAGTTTCCCGCAAGATCGAGGAGATCATCCGCAAGACTCCCGGCGTCCACTCGGTGACCTCGGTGGTCGGCTTCAGCATGTTGAGCGGCGTGCAGAACACCTACAGCTCCTTCTTCTGGATCACGCTGAAGGACTGGGGGGAGCGCACCGCCCCCGACGAGCAATACGAGGCCATCAAGCAGCACCTGAACCGCGAGCTTTCCAAGGTGACCGAGGGAGTGGCGTTCAGCTTCCCGCCGCCCGCCATTCCCGGGGTCGGCACTTCGGGAGGCTTTACCTTCATGCTGGAGGACCGCTCCGGGAAGGACATGCCCTTCCTGGCCGCCAATTTGCGCAAGTTCCTGGAGGCGGCACGCAAGCGGCCGGAACTGGCCGGGCTCAGCACCACCGCCCTGCCCGCGGTCCCGCAGGTGTACGTGGACGTGGATCGCGCCCGGGTGATCGCGCAGGGGGTACAGCTCTCCGACGTCTACAAGACCATGCAGGCCTTCATGGGCGGGGTCCTGGTCAACTACTTCAACCGCTTCGGACGCCAGTGGCAGGTCTACGTGCAGGCGGAGGGGGATTACCGCACGCGGGCGGAGAACGTGGGGCAGTTCTACGTGACCAACGACGCCGGGCAGCCCGTGCCCCTGAGCGCCGTCACCCGCATCCAGCCGCGCGCCGGGCCGGAATTCACCCTGCGCTACAACCTCTATCGCTGCGTGCAGATCAACGGCAGCGCCGCCCCCGGCTACAGCTCGACCCAGGCCATGACGGCCCTGGAAGAAGTGTTCAAGGAGACCATGCCCCCGGAGATGGGCTTCGACTACATGGGCATGTCGTACCAGGAGAAGAAGGCGGCGGAAGGAGTGCCGGCTTCGCTCATCTTCGGCATGTCGCTGCTGTTCGTCTTCCTGATCCTGGCGGCGCAGTACGAGAGCTGGTCGCTTCCCTTCAGCGTGCTGCTGGGGACGCCCATCGCGGTCTTCGGAGCCTTCGTGTTCCTGTGGCTGCGCGGCTTGGAGAACAACGTTTACGCGCAGATCGGGCTGGTGATGCTGATCGGCCTGGCCGCCAAGAACGCCATCCTCATCGTGGAGTTCGCCAAGATGGAGTACGAGAAGGGCAAGTCCATCCAGGAAGCGGCGCTGGTGGCGGCCCGGCTGCGCCTGCGGCCCATCCTGATGACCGCCTTCGCCTTCATCCTGGGCTGCGTGCCGCTGTGGACGGCGGCGGGCGCGGGCGCCATCTCACGGCGGGTGCTGGGCACCGCCGTCATCGGCGGCATGCTGGCCGCTTCCCTCATCGCCATCTTCCTGATCCCGGTGAGCTTCGACGTGGTGGAGCGGCTGGCGCACCGCGGCACGGCCGAGGCCGCCCCCGCGCCTCAACCTGGCCCTGCGCCTTCGGAAGGAGACTGACATGATGCGCCCGCGCTGGCTGGTAGCGATCGCGTTGCTCTTGCTGACGGGCTGCACCGTCGGCCCCACCTACCAGCGCCCGGCGGTCGCCGTCCCCGGCGAGTACCGCGGCCTGGCTCCGGACGCCGACAAGCAGGCCGCCGCCTTCGCCGAAGAGAAATGGTGGACCGTCTTTCAGGACGAGGAATTGCAGAAGCTCATCCGCACGGCGCTGGAGCAGAACTACGACTTGCGCATCGCCGCCACCCGCATCCTGCAGGCGCAGGCGGTGCTGGGCATCACCCGCGCCGACCAGACGCCCACCATCACCGGACAGGCCTCCGCCTTCAACCAGCGCTTCCCGCAGAGCCTGGGTACTCCCCCCATCGAGACCAGCACGCTCCAGGTGAGCGCAGGCCTGGCCTGGGAACTGGATTTCTGGGGCAAGTTCCGGCGCGCCACCGAAGCGGCGCGCGCCAACGTGCTGGCCACGGAGTGGGGCCAGCGCGCGGTGCGCACCACCCTGGTCAGCGACGTCGCCACCGCTTATTTCCAATTGCGCGAGCTCGACCTGGAGCTGGAAATCGCCCAGCGCACGCTGGCCTCGCGGCAGGAGTCCCTGCGCCTGGTGGAGGTGCGCGCCAAGGGCGGCGTGACCTCCATGCTGGACGTGCGCCAATCCGAGCAGCTGGTCTACAACGCTGCCGCCACCATCCCCGACCTGCAACGGCGCATCGAGCAGCAGGAGAACTTCATCAGCATCCTGCTGGGCCAGAATCCCGGGCCCATCCCGCGGGGCAAGGCTCTGGTCGACACGCGGGTGCCGCCCACGGTCCCCGCCGGCCTTCCTTCCTCGCTCCTGGAGAGGCGTCCCGACATCCAGGCGGCGGAGCAGCAACTGGTGGCCGCCAATGCCCGCATCGGCGTGGCCCGGGCGGCCTACTTCCCGCAGATCACGCTGACCGCGGCGGCCGGCTTCCAGAGCTCCGCCCTCACCAGCCTGTTCACCGGCCCCGCCGGCCTGTGGAGCTTCGGGGGACAGTTGCTGCAGCCCATCTTCAATCGCGGCCGCATCCGCTCCAACGTCCGCCTGACGGAGGCCCAGAAAGCGGAGGCGGTGCTGATCTACCAGCAGTCCATCCAGCAGTCCTTCAGAGATGTGTCCGACTCGCTGGCGGCCTACCGCAAGAACCAGGAAGTGCGCGAGCAGCAGTACTTGCTTACCAAGGCGGCCGAGGACGCCACGCGGCTCTCCGACATGCGCTACCGCGGCGGCGTAACCAGCTACCTGGAGGTGCTGGACAGCGACACCCGCTACTTCGACGCGCAGATCAGCCTGGCGCAGGCTGATTTGAACGAGCGACTGGCCATGGTGCAGCTCTACCGCGCCCTGGGGGGAGGATGGCAGCAATGAGCAAAGCAGCGGAAGGCGGGATGGCCCGAGGGAAAGCCGCCAAGCTCAAGCGCAAGCAGTTCGAGAAGGCCCTGGAGAAGCTCCAGGTCGAGCTGGTGAGGCTGCAGGAGTGGGTGAAGTACAAAGGACTGAAGATCATCGTCATCTTTGAGGGCCGGGACGCCGCCGGCAAGGGCGGCGTGATCAAGCGCATCACCGAGCGCGTGAGCCCGCGCGTCTTCCGGGTGGCGGCCTTGCCCGCTCCCAGCGAGCGCGAAAAGTCCCAGGTCTACATGCAGCGCTACATCCAGCACTTTCCCGCCGCCGGCGAGGTGGTCATCTTCGACCGCAGCTGGTACAACCGCGCCCTGGTGGAGCGGGTGATGGGCTTCTGCAGCGAGAAGCAGGTCGAAGCTTTCTTCCGACTCTGCCCGGAGATGGAAAAAGCCTTCGTGGACGCCGGCATCCAGCTCATCAAGTACTGGTTCGAGGTCAGCCAGAAGGAGCAGACGCGGCGCTTCCAGGCGCGCATCCAGGACGGCCGCAAGATCTGGAAGCTCAGCCCCATGGACCTGGAGTCACACCGCCGCTGGTACGACTACTCGCGCGCCCGCGACCAGATGCTGGCCGCCACCGACACCGACTTCGCACCCTGGTACATCGTGCCCGCCGACGACAAGCGCCGCGCCCGGCTCAACTGCATCGCTCACTTGCTGAGCCTGATTCCTTACAAGACGGCGCCGCACGAAAAGCAGAAGCTGCCCAAACGGCAGAAACCGAAGGGATACGTGGAGCCGGCGCGGCGCCTCAAGGTCATCCCCCAGAAGTACTGACGCCGGCATCCGAAGCGCGAGGAGTGGCATGACGATGGGAGACGCGGAAAAGCCGCCGGGAAAGGACTGGGGAGGGCTGGGCCGCTTCGCTCCCGGCCTGCCCAAGCTGCTGGCCTACCGGCGCGCCGACTTCCCCCATGACCTGATGGCGGGACTCTCGGTGGCCGCGGTCGCCCTGCCGGTGGGCGTGGCCTACGCGCAGTTGGCCGGCTTCAATCCCGCGGTGGGCCTGTACGCCAGCATCCTGCCGCTGGCCGCCTACGCGCTGTTCGGCACCTCGCGGCAGTTGATCGTCGGCCCGGATGCCGCTACTTGTGCGCTGGTGGCGGCCGCGGTCGCGCCCCTGGCGGCCGGCAACCAGGACTTGTACCTATCGCTGTCGGTCACGCTGGCTTTCCTGGCGGGCCTCTTCTGCATCGGCGCCAGCTTCCTGCGGCTGGGCGCGCTGGCGGACTTCCTCTCCAAGCCCATCCTGGTGGGGTTCCTGAACGGCATCGCGCTGAGCATCATGCTGGGCCAGATCGGCAAGATCTTCGGCTTCAGCATTTCGGCCGGAGGGATCATTCCGCGCCTGCTGGAGTTCGCCTTCAAGCTGGGGCTGACGCACGGGCCGACGCTGGCGGTGGGTGCGGGGAGCTTCGTGGTGCTGGCGGCGTCGTCGCGCTGGCTGCGGCGGCTGCCGGCGGCGCTGGTGGCCATGGCGGTGGCCGCGGTCGCGGTGAAGCTGCTCGGCCTGGAAGCGCTGGGCGTGCAGACCATCGGCGCGGTGCCGGCGGGGCTGCCGGCCCTGCGGCTCCCCCACTTCCCCAGCCAGCTCCTGCCCGAACTCTTCGCCGAGGCCGCCGGGCTGGCGCTGGTCAGCTTCTCCAGCATGATGCTGACCTCGCGCAGCTTCGCCGCCAAGAACCGCTACGACGTGGATGCCGACCGCGAGTTTGCCGCGCTGGGCGCGGCCAACATCGCCTCCGCCCTCTCCCAGGGCTTCGCCATCAGCGGCGCCGATTCGCGCACCGCCATGAACGACGCCAGCGGCGGGCGCACGCAAGTCAGCGGCCTGGTGGCCGCCGCCGCGGTGGCGGCGGTGCTGCTGTTCTTCACCCAGCCCTTGCAGTACGTGCCCATCGCCGCCCTGGGAGCGGTGCTGGTGAAGGCCGGGCTGTCGCTGGTGGACCTGCGCTCGCTGCGAACGTTCCACCGCATCGACCGCCGCGAGCTGGCCCTCTCCCTGCTGGCGACCCTGGGAGTGGTGGCGGTGGGCGCCATCCAGGCCATCGCGGTGGCGGTGGTGCTGGCGCTGGTGCGCTTCATCCGCCTGGTGGCGCGGCCCCAGGTCGAGATCCTGGGGATGCTCAAGGGCTATCCCGGCCTGCACTCCATCGAGCGCCACCCCGAGGCACGGACCATCCCGGGCCTGCTGCTGTTCCGCTTCAACGCGCCCATCGTCTTCTTCAACGCGCCTTACTTCAAGCGCCAGGCGCTGGCCGCCATCGAAGCCGCAGGAGCCGGGATGAAATGGTTCGTGCTCGACATGATCCCGGTCACCTTGATCGACACCACGGGACTGCAGGCGGCGGGCGAAGTGGTGAGCCTGCTGCGCGCGCGAGGCCTGGTCTTCGCGGCCGCCGGTCGCCAGGAGGAGTGGCGGCAGTGGGCCGAGCAACGGCAGGTCCAACTGGAGACCGCCGAGACGCGCACCTTCCCCACGCTGCGCTCCGCCCTCAAGGCCTACCAGCGCGAAGCCGCCGCCGGGGATGGCGGGCCGGCGGCCAAAGCCAGCGACTAGGCCAGGCCCGCGGCCGGCCACGCCATCACAGGTCAGGGTGAGCCCAGTCATTGACAGGGCGGCATGGCGGTGCGAGCATCGGAAGCTGGCCGGGCACGCCGGCCCCAGGCTTGGGCGCCGGCGCGCGACGCCAACAAGGTCGAAGGTCCATGAGCGCAGGCTGTCTGCTTCTGTCGCTGGCGCCGGGCTTCTGGCGGGAAAACGGGCTGCAATTGCTGCTGCTCGCGCCCGTGGTCGTGGCGCAAGCCGTGCTGCTGGTGCTGCTGCTGCTGCAGCGACGCAACCGCGGCAAGCTGGTGGAGGAGCTACGGCTGCTGAGCGGCAAGCTGATCGGCGCCCAGGAGGACGAGCGCAAGCGCATCGCCCGCGAGCTGCACGACGACGTCACCCAGCTCCTGGCCCTGCACTCCATCGAGCTCGACCAGCTCAACCGGGAAGAAGCCGCGCCCGGCGGCCGCGCCCGCTTTCACGATCTCTCCGCGCAGGCCGCCGAGATCGCCGCCGAGGTCCACAATATCGCCCACCGCCTCCATCCTTCCAAGCTGCACCACCTGGGTCTGCTGCCGGCGGTGCGCGAATTCTGCAACGAGGTGGCGCTGCGGTATGGCATCGAGGTGGAGGTGGAAGCGGAGGACATGCCGCCCGACCTGGACGCCGACACCACCCTGTGCCTCTACCGGGTG
>DATIWW010000119.1:0-4598 GCA_035519175.1 Terriglobales bacterium | reverse complement strand
TGGGGCGACTGGGTGATTTGGCGACTTGGTGACTGGGTGATTGCAGCAGCCATTGGAAATCATCCGCGGGCGGGAGGGCAAGTTGAGCCGTTCTGCGGGCCCTTGGCCGAAGGCCGACGACGCCTTTCCGATCACCCGATCACCCGCAGCTCAGCGAGTCGGCGTACTTGAAAATACCGCAGAAGGCATTTGAGACGTTGCAACCTGCACGGATGGAAGACCTAGGAGCGTTGCGCCCACAGAAACTGTTCTGACATCGGGCGCTGCGCGTTGCTGCGCACCCGCCTGCGGCAGCGAGGAAAAAAGTCTCCCTAGCAGAGCCGCGCGTAGCCGTGCCCCTGCGACTTCGCTCGGGGCAGGCTCTCGCGTGCGCTGCTTCGCGCGCGGATCTCTAACTTCGGTCCACCCGGCCCTGCGCCGCAGGCGGCTGGGGCGGGGGTGTTCTCGATTGCCCCTGCGGGACAAGGGCTGCGGGGACTATCCTTCTCAGAGTCATGCCACGCCTGCTCTGCCATGGCCGCGGCCCGATCCTGGCTGCGGTCCTGCTGGTCCTGCTCGGGGGCCTGCCGCTCTCTGCCCAGCAAATCTCCGCCCAGCAGGAGCGCTGGCAGGAGCTGAACCGGCAGGTGGTGGGGCTGCACCAGCAGGGCAGGGTCGGGGAGGCGGTGCCGCTGGCGGAGGAAGCGCTGCGCGTGGCCGAGGCCAGCTTCGGCCCGGAGGACCCGGCGGTGGCCACCTCGCTGAACAACCTGGCGCTGCTCTACCGCGAGCAGGGCCGCTACGCCGAGGCCGAGCCGCTCTACCAGCGCGATCTCAGCCTGCTGGAGAAGTACCTGGGGCCGGAGCACCCGGCGGTGGCCACGGCGCTCAACAACCTGGCCGCGGTCTACGGCGCCGAGGGCAAGACGGCGGAGGCGGAGCGGCTGTACCAGCGCGCGCTGGCCATCCGCGAGAAGGCGCTGGGGCCGGAGCATCCCGACGTGGCTTCCTCGCTCAACAACCTGGCCGGGATCTACGAGGACGAGGGCAAGTACGCGCCGGCGGAGGCGCTGTATCAGCGGGCGCTGCGCATCCACGAGAAGTCTCCCGGGCCCGACTCTCCCGAGACCGCGATCAACCTGAACAATCTGGGCGAACTCTACCGCAAGCAGGGGCGCTACGCCGAGGCGGAGGCGCAGTTGCGGCGCGCGCTGAGCATCCGGGAGAAGGCCCAGGGGGCGGAGAGCCCGCAGCTGGCGCCGGTGCTGAACAACCTGGCGGCGCTCTACGTCGACCAGGGGCGCTACGGCGAGGCCGAGCCGCTCTACCAGCGCTGCCTGCACCTCGACGAGCAGGGGCTGGGCCCGGAGCATCCCGACGTGGCCACCGACCTGGGCAACCTGGCGCTGCTCTACAAGGATGAGGGCAAGTATGAGCCTGCGGAAGGGCTCTACCAGCGCGCGCTCCGCATCGACGAGAAAGCGCTGGGCCCCGAGCATCCGCACACCGCCTCCGATCTCGGCAATCTGGCCGTGCTCTACACCGCCGAAGGCAAGTACGCGCAGGCGGAGCCGCTGTTCCAGCGGGCGCTGGCCATCCGCGAGAAGGCGCTGGGAGCGGAGCATCCGCAGGTGGCCACGGCGCTGAACAACCTGGCGGTGCTCTACGACGACGAAGGCAAGCCGGGGCCGGCGGAAGAGCTCTACCGGCGAGCGCTGGCCATCCGCGAGAAGACGCTGGGCGCCACGCACGCCGACACCGCCCTCTCGCTGAACAACCTGGCCATGCTGTACTGGAAGCAAGGGAAGTACGAGCAGGCGGACCCGCTCTTCCAGCGCAGCCTGGGGATCGCGGAGCAGGCGCTGGGGCCGGAGCATCCGCAGGTGCAGGCGGCGCTGGGCAACCTGGCCGGGCTGCGCTACGCGCAGGGGCGGCCGGCGGAGGCGCAACCGCTCTTCGCCCGCGAATTCGACAGCCTCTTCCGCCAGTTCCAGTACCACTTCACCTACATGACGGAAAAAGACCGGCTGGACTTCCTGGCCACGCAGGCCAGCAGCTTTCCCGCCTACTTCAGCTTCGTCGAGCAGTACGAGGACAAGATGCCGGAGCTGGCGGGCGACATGTACGACCTGCTGCTGTGGGAGAAGGGATTCGTGGCAGGCAGCGTGAGTGCGCTGCGGCGGCAGGTGGAAGCCAGCGGAGACCCGCAGGCGCTGAAGCTGCTCGACCAGTTGGCGGCCAAGCGGGCGCAGATCGCGGCCCTCATCCAGCCGACGCCCAAGGACCGCGAGGCCTGGCGCCGGCAGATCGAGCGCCTGCAAGCCGAGGCCGACGACCTGGAAAAACAACTGGTCATCCGCTCCGCCGCCTTCGCCCAGCAGAAGAAGCTGGAGCGCGTCACCTGGCAGCAGGTGCGCGACGCGCTGCAGCCGGGAGAGGCGGCGGTGGAGCTGGCGCGCTTCGCCTTCCACGACGGCAAGAGCTGGACGGACAAGAGCTACTACGTGGCGCTGGTGGTGACGGCCGAGACCCGGGACCATCCCGCCTACGTGCTGCTGGGCGAAGGCAAGCGGCTGGAGGGCAAAGCACTGATCGGGTTCCAACAGCAGGCGCAGGCGCGGGGCATGGAGAGCACGGGGCCGGCGGCGCTTCCGGGAGCGGAGGTCTACGATCTGTTCTGGAAGCCGCTGGAGCCGCTGCTGGCGGGCGCGAAGCGCGTCTATCTTTCGCCCGACGGGGCGCTGAACCAGGCGCCGCTGGGGCTGATCCCCACTCCCGACGGCAGGCTGCTGCTGGAGAGTTACGAGCTGCGGCTGGTGTCGAGCACCAAGGAGCTGCTGCGGCCAACGCCGGGGCCGGCCTCCAACCTCGCCGTGCTGGTGGGAAACCCCGCCTTCGACCTGCTCCCGGCCGCGTACCGGGCGGCGCGGCAGAAGTTGGGTGCGGCCCCGGCGCCAGAAACCGCCGAGGTCGCCATCCTGGCGCCCAGCCAGCGCTCGCGGGATCAAGGCTTTGGCGCAACCCTGCCGCCGTTGCCCGGCACCGGCGCCGAGATCCGGGCCGTGGACCAGCTCCTGCAGGAGCATCACTGGCAGGCCAAGAGCTATACCGGCGAGCGCGCCCTGGAGGAAGCCGTCAAGCAGGTCCATGGTCCGCGGCTCCTTCACCTGGCCACCCACGGCTTCTTCCTCCCGGACCAGGGGATCCGCAGGGAGCGGATGGGCCTCGGTGGCAACCAGCCCTCCGGCATGGAAGACCCTATGCTGCGCTCAGGATTGTTCTTCGCCGGGGCCGACCGCGCCTTGGCCGGAGAGCCTGCTTCCGAGGACCTCGACGACGGCGTGCTCACCGCCTACGAGGCCAGCAACCTCAACCTGCAGGGAACCGAGCTGGTCGTGCTCTCGGCCTGTAACACCGGCCAGGGCGAGGTGCAGAACGGGGAGGGCGTCTTCGGGCTGCGGCGGGCCTTGCAGGAAGCGGGGGCGCAGGCGGTGATGATGTCGCTGTGGCCGGTGCCCGACCGCGAGACCCAGGAACTGATGACGCGCTTCTATTCCAAGTGGCTGGCGGGGGTGGAGAAGCACGAGGCGCTGCGGCAGGCGGAGCTGGAAGAGCGGGCGGCGGTAAGGAAGCGCTACGGGCGCGATCTTCCTTATTACTGGGGGGCGTTCGTGCTGGTGGGGCGCTAAGGCATCGGGTGATCGGGTGATTTGAAAGGCGCCGTCGGCCGTCGGCCGTCGGCCAAAAGCTCCCCAGGCGCTCCGGAACGGGATTTCTCCCTATCGTGGGCGCAAAGCCGCCGTTTATAATGCGCGCACACCGCAGAGGCAGTTTCTCGTTCCTGGTTTCTAGTTTCTCGTGGTGCGCGCGAGGTCCTTCGGTCCCGCGAGCGGTACCCTGAGGAGGACGCCGGGGGGAAAGCATGGCGCTGACGGCGGGCACGAAACTCGGGCCGTACGAGATCCTGGGCGCCGCCGGCGCGGGCGGGATGGGCGAGGTCTACCGCGCGCGCGACACGCGGCTGGAGCGCACCGTCGCCATCAAGGTCCTGCCCGAGCAGTTCTCGCAGAACCCCGACCTCAAGCAGCGCTTCGAGCGCGAGGCGCGGGCCATCTCGTCGCTCAATCATCCCAACATCTGCACCCTCTACGACGTCGGCCACCAGGACGGGGTCGACTACCTGGTGCTGGAGTACATCGAGGGTGAGTCGCTGGCGGCGCGGCTGCTGCGCGGGCCGTTGCCGGTCGAGCAGACGCTGAAGACGGGTGCCGAGATCGCGGAGGCCCTGGAGAAGGCGCACCGGCAGGGCATCGTGCACCGCGATCTGAAGCCGGGCAACGTGATGCTCACCAAGTCGGGGGCGAAGCTCTTGGACTTCGGGCTGGCCAAGCCGCAGGGCGGAGCCATGCAGCCGGGCAGCGTGCTCACCCAGGCCATCACCCAGACCAGCCCCGTGAGTCCCATCACCCAGCAGGGCGTGCTGGTCGGCACCTTCCAGTACATGGCGCCGGAGCAGGTGGAAGGCAAAGACGCGGACGCGCGTTCCGATATTTTCGCGCTGGGGGCGGTGCTCTACGAGATGGCGACGGGGAAGCGGGCCTTCGAGGGCAAGAGCACGA
>DATIWW010000118.1:0-2494 GCA_035519175.1 Terriglobales bacterium | reverse complement strand
CGCTGCTCCAGCCGATGCAGGGCTTCGCTGAGGTGGTCGGCGTTGGTCCACACGATGTCGCGCCAGACGCTGTAGGGGCTGGCGGCGGTGCGTGTCATCTCCCGCACTTGCCGGCCGCTGACCCGCCGCAAGTCGCGGGCCCCGCCGAATTCTTCCACCAAGCTGGCTCCCAGGGCGACGGCCAGCATCTGCGGCAGGTGGCTGAGCCACGCCATCAGCCGGTCGTGGCGCGCGGCGTCCATCTCCACCACGTGTGCGCCCGCCCGCTTCACCAGGCCCAGGTACTCACCGATGCGCCCGGAGCCCAGCCTCTGCCGCGGCAACGGCGTCACCGTCCAAGCCGCGCCTTCGAACAGCCTGGCGTCGGCGTTCGCAATGCCGCCGAGCTCCTTCCCCGCCATGGGATGCCCGGGCAAAAAGCGCCGCGCCGCCGCTGCACCGAAGAGCGCGTGCGCCCGCGTCACGATCGCGCGCTTGGTCGAGCCCACGTCGGTGAGCAACGCGTCGGGCTCGAGCGCGGGCGCCAGCCGCCCCATCAGATCGAGGATGCCGAAGATGGGCGTGGCCAGCACCACCACCTGGCTGCCGGCGATGGCGCGCCCCGGGTCGCTCGCACCCGCGTCGATGGCCCGGCGGCGCTTCGCCTGCCGCAGCACCGCCTCGCGGTCGCAGCCCACGATGCGGCCCACCCAGCCGCTCCGCTTGAGGGCCAGCGCGAACGAGCCCCCGATCAGCCCCGTGCCCACGATGGTGATCTGCTTGATCACGAGAGAGGTCTCAGGTTTCAGGTTTCACGTTTCACGCGCCCCGGACAACGCCGGCGTGAGACCTGGAACGTGAAACTCGAAACAGCGGTCACGCCGTCCTTATTCCCGACGCCGGGCGCAATGCTCCGCCGGCTGCTCCGCCAGCATCTCGTCCTTCTGCAGCTTGCGCATGGCCGCGATCATGCGCTCGAAGATGCCGGCCAGCTCTTCGGGTGGCAGCGGACCCCGGCTCGCCCGCCGCACGTTCTCCAAGATGGTGCGCTCGCGCTCAGGCTCGCGGATGGGCATCCGGGTATGGCGCTTCAGCCGCCCGATCTGCTGCGCCATCCGCGCCCGCTGGTTCAGCAGCTCTACCAGCTTGCGGTCGATCTCGTCGATTTGCCGTCGCCACTCTGCGATGTCCATCGAGTCAGCCATCAGCGCCCAGCCGTCAGCCTTCAGCGAAACGTCTCGTGGGCGTCATCCTGAGGCGCTGGAGCGCCGAAGGAGTTCGCGCCTATCGCCCGGGGAGGTCAGGCTCGCGCATTTCGCCGTCAGCTCTTCTCTGCACTGCCTGAAGGCTGAGTGCTGACGGCCGAGTGCTTCAACCTCCTTACAAACTCCGCCACCGCCTCCGCGGCTTTCGCGCGTCCTGCCTTCTCCACCGTCTCCACGATGGCGCTGCCCACCACCGCCGCGTCGGCGAATTCGCCCACCGCCCGGACCTGCTCCGCGGTGGAGATGCCGAAGCCCACCGCGATAGGCAGCTTGGTGAACCTCCGCAGCCGGCCGACCAGCGCGCGCGCCTCCCCGGCCAGCTCCTGCCGTTTCCCAGTCACGCCCGTGCGCGAGACCGCGTACACGAAGCCCGACGAGGCCTCCGCGATCCGCCGCAGCCGCTCCTCGGTCGAGGTCGGCGCCGCCAGGAAGACGGTCGCCAGCCCGCGCGCTCGCATCGCGCGGCGATACTCGCCCGCCTCTTCCACCGTCAAGTCGGTGATGAGAGCGCCGTCCACGCCCGCGTCCGCGGCCTCCGCCGCGAAGCGCTCCATCCCCATCCGCAGAACCGGGTTCAGATACGAGAAGACGATCAGCCCGGCCTGCGTCTGCTCCTTCCTGATGTCCCGCGCCAGCTTGAGGACGCCGCTCAGCGTGGTGCCGTTCTTCAGCGCGCGCTCGCTGGCCCGCTGGATGACCACACCGTCGGCCACCGGGTCGCTGAAGGGCACGCCCAGCTCGACCACTTCGGCGCCCGCCGCCAGCGCCGCTCGCACGATCGCGTGCGTGGTGGCGAGGTCGGGGTCGCCGCAGGTGACGTATACCACCAGCGACGGACGGTCTTGAAGATGGATTGGCATGGTCTCTAAGCGTTACAGAAAAATCTCCCCTCGATTGAGTAGTTGAAAAATCGGGTAATCGGGTAATTGGAAAGTCCCGCCCCCCGCGATGGAGGACAATTGCTCCATTACTCGGGCTGCTGGGTCGAAGTCGCCCGGCTGGGCCCGTCCCAGCGATACTGCGTGCCGAAGACCTGCGGCTGTTGCACCTTTTGCAGGTAGCGGTCCAAGGTAGCGGCCGCGATCCAGCGTGCCGCCGCGTCGCCCTTCTCCATCGCCGCCAGCGCCAATCCCCTCCGCAACCACTGGCTCTTGTACGCTTGTCTGTTCTCGTTCATCCTTCCCTTTCTGCCTTTCCTGTCTTCCAAATGATCCGACGGCGCGATCACCCGATGACCAAATCTGCAATCG
>DATIWW010000117.1:0-4640 GCA_035519175.1 Terriglobales bacterium | reverse complement strand
TGTTCTTCTCCGAGAACATGGCCAGCCTGAGCCGCGCTCTGGCCTCGCTCCAGTCGGAGCAGATCGTGGTGCACGACCGCGGCGCGACCGTCACCCAGACCGTGGTCTATCGCCTGGCGCCATGAAGAGGCTGGGGTGGTTGATCGCGGTGGTGGCGCTGGCCGCGCCCCTGCGGCCGGCGGGGCCCGCCGCGCCCGACGCCCTCTTCGGCCAGGCCGCCGCCCGCATCCTGGCCCGCGACTTCGCCGCGCCGCAGGTCTCCTACCTCCTGCTCGACGCCCGCAGCGGCGCGCTGCTGGCCGCGCGCTGGGAGGATCCCGAGCAGCCTGTGCCCGTCGGATCTCTCATCAAGCCCTTCACCGCGCTGGCCTACGGCGCCGCCCACCACTACGATTTCCCCGTCTACCGCTGCGACGGGCGCGTCTGCTGGCTGCCCCGCGGCCACGGCCGCCTCGGCATCCAGGAGGCGGTGGCCCACTCCTGCAACAGCTACTTCGCGCAACTTGCCGCCCAGCTTCATCCCCGCGACGTGGACGCGGTGCTGGCGCGCTTCGGCCTGGAGGGCCCCGCCGAGCAGGTTCCGCCCGCCGCGCTGATCGGAGAAGGGAACCACTGGCGTGTTCCGCCGCTGGCCCTGATGCGCGCCTACGTCGAACTGGCCCGCCGCCGCGGCGAGGAAGGCGTGCGCGAGGTGGTGGCGGGCATGGCGCTCTCCGCCCGCCTGGGCACGGGCGAAGGCGTGAACCGGGCCCTGGGTGGCGAAGCCGCGCTCTCGAAGACGGGTACCGCACCTTGCGTGCACCAGCCGCGCGCTCCTGGAGACGGCTACGCCATGGTGCTCTATCCCGCGGAGTCGCCGCGGCTGGCGCTGCTGGTGCGCCTGCACGGCGAGCCCGGCTCCCACGCCGCCGCCACCGCCGGCAAGATGCTTCGCGACCTCGAGCGAGGAGCGCCATGAGCCGGCGCCCGATCATCGCCGCCGCCTTGCTCGCCCTGGCGGGCGCGCCGCACCTCGCCGCCCAGGACACCGTGCGCATCGGCGTCCTCGGACTCTTTCACTCCCGTGAATTCGTCGTGCGTCCCGCCGGCGGCGTGCTGGTCGTCGAATGCGGCGCGCACCGCTGGACCCTGGAAGGCGCGCAGGCACTGCGCCTCCGTCTGCATGGCGCCTCCGTCGAGTGCAGCGCGGGGCAGGGAAGACGTATCGCCACTTGTGTGCGGGTGCGCGCCCGCACCGGCGACGCCGACCTCCGCCTCGCCGTCCCCGGCCGCATCGAGCGCCGCTATCGCGGCGTCCTGGAGATCGCGCCACGCCCGCGCGAGCTGGAGGCGGTGGTGGCCATGGACCGCGAATTGGCCGTCGCCTCCGCCGTCGCCGCCGAGAGTCCTCCGGGCGCGCCCCTGGAGGCGCTCAAGGCCCAGGCCGTGGTCACGCGCTCCTACTACGCCGCCACCCGCGGCCGCCATCCGCGCTTCGACTTCTGCGACACCACCCACTGCCAGTTCCTGCGCCAGCCGCCCCAGCCGGGCTCGCCCGCCTGGCTGGCCGCCCAGTCCACCCGCGGCTGGGTGCTGGCCTACCAGGGCGCCACCCTGCCCGCCCTCTACTCCGCCAGTTGCGGCGGACGCACCCACACCCTGGCCGAGCTCGGACTGCGCGCCGATGGCTATCCTTACTTCGCGGTGGACTGTCCCTACTGCCAGAAACGCTCGCCGCTCTGGGAGAGCCGCCTCGACCCGGCCCGGGGTAAGCCCTTGCTGGGAGCGAAGTCGGAGCGCGCGCGCCTCGAGGTGGGCCGCAAAGCCGGATGGTCCGCTGTCCCCGGCTCCGACTACCAGGCGCGCCTGGAGGGCGGGGAAGTAGTGGTGCGCGGCCGCGGCGCCGGGCACGGCCTGGGCCTGTGCCAGGCGGGCGCCGCCGACCTGGCCGCGCGCGGCGCCTCCTTCCGCCAGATCCTCGAGCACTACTTCCCCAACACCACGCTGGTGGATCTGCAAGACCAAGCCTTGGCCGCGGCGAAGTAGTTAGTAGCTCGGAGTTGGTAGTTCGCGAAGCCGCACCCGCAAACTCCCAACTCCTGACTCCTAAGGTCGTCCCCTTCCTCCCAGGCCCGCATCCATGCTAGCTTCTCTGCCCATGCCGCAAGGGGAGCCAGCCAAGGGTGCTTCGGACGTCGAGCGCTACCAGGCCTTGCTCGAGGTCTCCGACGCCCTCATCCTGCACCGCGACCTGCCCGGGCTCTTCCACGACCTGGCCCTGCGGCTGCCGCGCGTGGTGCCCTGCGACTTTCTCCTCTTCGTGATGCACGATCCGGAGAAGGACCTCATGCGCCTGAACCTGCTGGCGGCGCGCAATCCCGCGCTGCCCGCGCCCCTGCCCATGGCCATGCCCGCCAGCGAAGGTCCCACCGGCTGGGCCTTCGAGCACCAGGAGCCCCTGGTCATCCCCGACGTGGAGCGGGAGGCGCGCTTTCCCAAGGTGATGGCCTTCCTGCGCGAGCGCCGCATCAAGTCCTGCTGCTCGCTCCCCCTGACCACCGCGCAGCGCCGCCTGGGCGGCCTCACCTTCGCCAGCCTCCAGGAAAATGCCTTCGGCCAGGCCGACCTGGACTTCCTGCGCCGCGTCACCGAGCAGGTGGCGGTGGCGGTGGAGGGCGTGCTCAACCTGCAGGCCGCGCACAGCGCCCGCGACGCCTTCGCCCACGAGCGCGACCGCCTGCGCCTGCTGCTCGAGATCAGCAACGTCCTGGTCTCCAACCGCGAGGTGAGGGAACTCTTTCCGGCCATCTCCGCGTCGCTGGGGCGGGTGGTCGAGCACGACTACTCCAGCCTCTCTCTCTACGACCCCGAGCGCCGCCAGCTCCGCCTCCACGCCCTCGACTTTCCCCAGGGCAAGGGCCTGCTGCACGAGGAGTACTACTTCCCGGTGGAAGGCTCGCCCACGGGCAAGTGCTTCTCGACCGGCAAGCCCCTGATCGTCGACCGCCTGGCCCTGGCCGAGTTTCCCACCGAGGTCACCCGCCGGCTGCTGGAGGAGGGCGTGAAGTCCGCCTGCTGGCTGCCGCTCACCACCCGCAACGCCACTCTGGGCACGCTCAGCGTGGCCAGCCTGCGCGAATCCGCCTTCCGCGCCGAGGACGTGGAATTGCTCCGCCAGGTGGCCGGGCAGGTGGCCATCGCCATCGAGAACGCCCTCGCCTTCCGCCAGATCGCCGAACTAAAGGACAAGCTGGCGGAAGAGAAGCTCTACCTCGAGGACGAGATCCGCAGCGAGTACAACTTCGAGGAGATCGTGGGCCAGAGCCCGGCGCTGAAGAAGATCCTGCAGCAGGTGGAGACGGTGGCGCCCACCGAGGCCGCCGTGCTCATCCTGGGCGACACCGGCACCGGCAAGGAACTGGTGGCCCGTGCTATCCACGAAGTGAGCGCGCGCCGCCAGCGCACCTTCGTCAAGGTCAATTGCGCCGCCATCCCCACCGGCCTGCTGGAGAGCGAATTGTTCGGCCACGAGAAGGGCGCCTTCACCGGCGCCATCGCCCAGAAGGTCGGCCGCTTCGAGCTGGCCCACCAGGGCACCCTCTTCCTCGACGAGGTCGGCGACATCCCGCTGGAACTGCAGCCCAAGCTGCTGCGCGCCCTGCAGGAGCAGGAGTTCGAGCGCCTGGGCTCCACCCGCACCCAGAAGGTGGACGCCCGCGTCATCGCCGCCACCAACCGCAACCTCGCCCGCATGGTCGAGGAAGGACAGTTCCGCCGCGACCTCTACTACCGCCTCAACGTCTTTCCCATCCTGGTGCCGCCCCTGCGCGAGCGCCCCGAGGACATTCCCGTGCTGGTCCGCTACTTCACCCAGAAGTACGCCAAGCGCATGGACCGCCCCATCAAGAGCATCCCCGCGGAGGCCATGCAGGCCTTCCAGCGCTGGCACTGGCCGGGCAACGTGCGGGAACTTGAGAACTTCATCGAGCGCGCCGTCATCCTCACCCGCGGCGAGGTGCTGCAGGCCCCGCTCAGCGAATTGAAGCCGGCGGCCGGGGAGGCCAACTCCAACAGCGTTTCCCTGGAAGAGGCGGAGCGCGCGCACATCCGCCGCGCCCTCCGCGAGAGCAAGGGCGTGATCGGCGGGCCCAAAGGCGCCGCCGCCCGCCTCGGCCTCAAGCGCACCACCCTGCTCTACAAGATGAAGAAACTCAACCTCGACCCGCCCAGGAAGTGACGGGTGCCCCACTCGAGCCTGCCTTAACCCTCCAGCTTGAAGCGGGTCGCGGCCAGGCCGTAGAGCCGCCGCCAGAACAGGCGGTTGATGGTCACCACCAGCGCCGCCATCACCAGCGTGGCCGCCAGCAGCACCTGGTAGTTGCCGCGGTCGGTGGCCTGGCTGATCACCGCGCCCAGCCCCGCCGTGGACATGGTCTGGCCGTGGAAGTGGAAGTACTCCGCTACGATGCTGGCGTTCCAGGCCCCGCCCGAGGCGGTCACGAATCCCGTCACCAGGTAAGGGAACATCCCCGGCAGCAGCAGCTTGCGCCAGCGTTCTCCCCGGCGGAGGCGGTAGACCGCGCACACCTCCTTGAGGTCGGTGGGGATGGCCGAGGCCCCGGCGATCACGTTGAACAGGATGTACCACTGCGTCCCCAGCA
>DATIWW010000116.1:0-9360 GCA_035519175.1 Terriglobales bacterium | reverse complement strand
CACCGGGAACTGCTGGCGCGCCCGCTCGATCAGGTAGTCGAAGTACTTCTCGGAGCCGCGCAGGGCCTGGGCATAGGCGTCCTTGCCCTTGCGGCGGATGAACAGGTCGGGATCAAAGCCCTTCTCCAGGGTCAGCACCTTGATCTGGAACTCCTCTTCGACCAGCAGGCCCAGGGAGCGGTCGGCGGCGGCGGCGCCGGCGGTGTCGGGATCGAAGTTGACCACCAGGTTCTTGGAGAAGCGGGCCAGCAGCTTGGCTTGGGCCTCGGTGAAGGCGGTACCCGAGGAGGCCAGCACGTTGTGGAAGCCGGCGGCGAAGACGGAGATGCAGTCCATCTGGCCCTCCACCAGGAGGGCGTAGTCGAGCTTGCGGATGGCTTCCTTGGCGCGGTCCAGGTTGTAGAGCACCCGGCCCTTGGAGTAGATGGCGGTCTCGGGCGAGTTGAGGTACTTGGGGCCGCTCTTGTCGTCGGTGGCCAGGGTGCGCCCGGTGAAGGCGATCACCTTGCCGGCCTCGTTGGCGATGGGGAAGGTGATGCGGTTGCGGAACTTGGAATAAAGAGCAGTCGTCGGTCGTTGGTCGTTGGTCGTTGGCCGCTTGTCGTCGGCGGCCTCTTTCCAGGAGAACAACCCTGAAGCCTTCAGTGCCTCTTCGTCGAAGGAGCTCTTCACCGCGTCGCGCAGCAGGAAGCCGGAGTCGGGGGCGAAGCCCAGGCGGAACTGGCGGATGACCTCGTCGCCGAGGCCGCGGCCGGCCAGGTACTCGCGGGCGTGCGCCGCCTCCGGCCGGCGGAGCTGCTCGACGAAGAAGGCGCAGGCGCGCTCGTGCAGGTCGAGCAGCGTCCCGCGCAACTTGGCGTCCCGGGCCTCGGCGGGGGTGGCGAACGACTGCTTGGGCAGGGGCACGCCCAGCTTCTCCGCCACCCGGCGCACCGCTTCCGGGAAGGTGAGGTTCTCGATCTTCTGCACGAAGCTGAAGACGTCGCCGGAGGCGCCGCAGCCGAAGCAGTGATAGAACTGGCGGGTGGCGTGGACGGAGAACGACGGCGTCTTCTCCTGGTGGAAGGGGCAGAGGCCGCTGAAGTTCTGCGCCCCCGACTTCTTCAGCTTGACGTACTCGCCCACGACGCGGACGATGTCGGCCTGCTGCTTCAGGTTGTAGGCGAAGTCGCCGGGGTTGGCCATGGCGGTGCCTCAAGTCTAAGCCAAATGGCCGGCGAGACGAATAGCGGGCGACTGCCCGGCGCTGTGGAAATCACCACTTCCCTGTTGAAATCCGGGTATCCCGTCGTCCCGCCGGCACTCTGCTGGGATAGAATCCCTCCCACCCGCTATCCCACTTCGAGGTGCATGCATGCGCGCCAAGACTTTGTCGGCCCTGTTCGTCGGCCTGGCTCTCCTTCTCCCCGCCCGCACGCAAGCGGGCGACGACGCGGTCACCGAGATGAAGCCGGTCTCGGTGGCGGCCTTCAAGAACGGCCTGGCCTTCGTGATCAAGCGTGGCACGGCGCGGCTGCAGTCGGGCGAGGGCCGCATCGGCTTCGCCCCGGCCGCCACCCTGGGGACGCTGTGGGTGGCGCCCGCGGGCGAGGGCGTTTCGCTCGACGAGCTGGTGGCCTACCGCTACGAGCGGCCCAAGTCGCGCACCGCGCAGTCGGTGCAGGAGCTGTTCGCGCTCAACGTGGGCAAGACGGTCACGGTGGAGTACAGCAACAAGGAGATCACGGGCGAGATCCTGCCGCTGCCCGAAGAGAAGCCCGAACCGGGGGCAGCGGAAGCAGGGGCGGTGGCCGTCCCGCGTCCCGCCGGCCTGCTGCTGCTCAAGGTGGAGGGGAAGACGGTGGCGCTGAACGCCAGCTATGTGAACATCCTGAGCTTCGCGGGCGAGCCTAACACGCAGGTCACGGCGAGCGCGAGCCTGAAGGCGCTGCGCTTCAAGCTGAAGGGAGCGGGCGAGAGCGCCGACCTCACCATGGGCTACCTGGAGAAGGGCCTGGGCTGGACGCCCTCCTACATGATCTCGCTCAAGGATGAAACCACGGCGCAGATCACGCTGCAGGCGGTGGTGGTCAACGACGCCGAGGACGTCGCCGGCGCCGACCTGTTCTTCGTGGTGGGCGTGCCCAACTTCCGCTACGCCGACGTGCCTTCGCCCATGGCGCTGCAGCAGTCGCTGGCGGAGATGATCGGGATGCTCTCGGTGAACGGCCGCGGCTCGGGCGGCCCCATGTCCAACGCGGTCATGGCGCAGAGGACGTCCGCGGATACGGAGTACGGCGCCGTTGGCGACTTCAGCGCCACGGTGGGCGAGCTGGTCGGCGCGCCCGAGGAAGACCTGTTCCTCTATTCCAAGCCCGGGGTGACGCTGGCCAAGGGCGAGCGCGCCACCTACAACGTCTTCACCGCGCCGGTGGCCATCGAGCACATCTACGAGTGGGAGGTGGCGGCCAGCCAGCAGCTCGACCGCTACGGCAATCCCACCCAGCAGACCCCCGACACCACCGAGAACAACGTCTGGCACTCGCTGCGGCTGACCAACTCCTCCAAGTTTCCCTGGACCAGCGCGCCCGCGCTGGTGATCTCGGGCACCAAGCCCATCTCGCAGGACACTCTGCTCTACACCCCCAAGGGGGCCAAGACCAACCTAAAGCTGACCGTGGCCACCGACGTGCGCGCCAACCGCCAGGAACTGGAGGTGGCGCGGCAACCGCGCGTGCTGCGCTGGAACGGCGCGGACTACGACGCGGTCACGGTGGAGGGCACGCTCAAGGTGCGCAACTACAAGTCCAAGGCCATCAGCCTGCACATCACCAAGACGGTGCCGGGGGAGGTGCTGAGCGCGTCGGACGAGGGCAAGAGCGAGAAGCTGGCCGAGGCCATCCGCTCCGCCAATCCCACCACCCGCCTCACCTGGGAGGTCACCGTGAAGCCGGGCGAGGAGAAGGTGATCACCTACCGCTACAAGGTGATGGTGCGGTCGTAGGGCCAAGGCTGCCTTATTGGAGGCGTCATCCTGAGGCGCTTTTTAGCGCCGAAGGATCTCGCGAGCAGCACCAAAAGCCTTGTTGTTGGGAGTTCGGCGCACCGTGCGAGGTCCTTCGCGGCCTGAAGGCCGCTCAGGATGACGCCGTCCAGGCGGGAACCGCCTGGCCGGCGGGGGCACCTACCGCAGCCGCTCCACTTTGCCGGTGTCGAGGGAGTAGTAGCTCTCGACGATGGTGAGCTTCTTCTCCTCCACCCGCTTCTTCAGGATGGGGCTGTGCGCCACGAGCGCCAGCGCGGCCTGGTGGACGTGGTCGCGGGTGGCCGGCTCCACGTCCTTTCCCTTCGCCTTCGAGCAGGAGGCCTGGATGGGCTTGACCACGGCCTCCAGATTCGTGGTGGGCATCTTCTCCCCGGAGCACGCGGCCTTGACCGCGCCGCAGCTCTGGTGGCCCATGACCACGATCATCACCGTGCCCAGGTGCTCGACGGCATACTCCAGGCTGCCGATGGCCAGGGGATCGGGGCTGTTGCCGGCGGCGCGCACCACGAACAGGTCGCCCAGGGTCTTATCGAAGACCAGTTCGGGGGCAACGCGGCTGTCGGCGCAGGCCAGCACCGCCACCGGGGGCGACTGGATTTTCGCCCACTTGGCGCGGTCGGCAGGCAGGTTGCGCGCCTGCGGATGCCCCGCGACGAAGCGGGCGTTGCCGGCAGAGAGATCCTGCCAGAGCTGGTCGGGCGAGGCCGGCGCCGGCTTCGGATGGTCGTCGGCAAACAGCAGCAGGCCGCAGCATGCGGCCAGTAGGAGCGCGCGGAGCTTCATAGGGCTTCCCTCCGGCGCGGCAATCTATCACGAGGCGGCTGGGATGGGCCGACATTTCGTGCCGGCCACCCCTTTTCTATCCCCGGGCTTCGGCTGAATCAGACCCGCAATTCTACGACGGTGGCCCCCGCCCCACCCTCGTTCTGCGGGGGCTCGGCGATGGAAGCCACGTGGGGGTGCGACTGCAGGTACTGGCGCAGGGCCTTGCGCAGGATGCCCATGCCGCTTCCGTGCACGATGCGCACCCGCGGCAGCCCCGCCAGGAAGGCGCGGTCCACGAACTTCTCCACCGCGCGGGTGGCGTCGTCCACGGTCTGGCCGATGACGTTGATCTCGGTGGGCGCAGCCAGGTCGTCGGCCAGCGAGACCGAGACCCCGCGGGCGCGCGCCGCCTGCACGGGGGAATCTGAGGCCCGCGCCACGACTTCAGCGATGTCGTCGCGCCGCACCTTCATCTTCATCGCCCCCACCTCGACCTCGAAGGTGTGCTCGTCCACCTTGCGCTGGACCACGCCGTTGCGTCCCAGCGACTTCAGGCGCACGGTGTCGCCCTCGGAGACGCGCGCCACCTGGCCGGGACGCGCGTGTTCATCGCCGCGGTCGGCGCCGGTAGCGTGCGCCACCACGGTCTGGTCGAACTGCTCCTTGAACTCGCGGCGCAGCTTGGCGATGCGGCGCTCGGCCTCTTTCGAGAGCTTCTGCTGGGCGGCGCGCTCCTGGATGGCGTTGACCGCCTCGCGGGCGTGATACTCGAAGTCGCGCAGCACGGCTTCCAGCTTCTTCTCCATCTCGCGCACGCGGGCGCGCTGCTCCTTCATGCCCTCGGCGGCCAAACGCGCCTGCTCGCGCGCGACCTCCTTCTCCCGCCGCTCCAGTGCCGCGCGCTCTTGCTCGGCCTGGCGCAATTCCGCGTGCAGCTTGTCGAGAAATTGGGCGACGTCGCGCGCCTGCGTGCCCAACTGCGCCCGCGCCGCAGCCACGATCTCCGCGTTCAGTCCCAGGCGCTGCGCGATGTTGATGCCGGCGGAGGCCCCGGGCACGCCCAGCCGCAACTCGTAGGTGGGCTGCAGGGTCTGCTCGTTGAAGCCCACGGCGGCGTTGAGCACGCCGGGATTGTTGGCGGCGTAGACCTTGAGCGACGACTGGTGAGTGGCGATCAGGGTGAGCGCGGCGGCGCGGCGAAAGAAGTCGGCGATGGCTACGGCCAGGGCCGCGCCCTCCTCGGGGTCGGTGGCCGAACCCAATTCGTCGAGCAGGACCAGCGACAGCGGGGTGGCGGTGCGCGCTATGAAGTCGATGTTGGTGACGTGGGCAGAGAAGGTGGAGAGGTTCTGCTCGATGGACTGGTAGTCGCCGATGTCGGCGAGCACGGCGTCGAAGACGGGCAGGGCGGCGCGCTCCGCCGGCACCGGCAGGCCCGCTTGCGCCATCAGCGCCAGCAATCCCACGGTCTTGAGCGCCACCGTCTTGCCGCCGGTGTTGGGTCCGCTGATGATGAGCTGGCGCTGCGCCGCTTCCATCTCCAGCGAGATCGGTACGACCGCGCCGCGGCGCGCTTTGAGCGTGCGCTCAAGGACAGGGTGGCGGGCGCGGTGGAGAAAGAGTGTGGGTTGTAGCGCCGGCGTCTCGCCGGCGGCGGTACTTACGAACTCCGGCGCGGTGCAGTCGTAGTCCTCGGCGAGGCGCGCCTTGGCGAACTGCAGTTCTAATTCCGCCAGGACCGCGGTGGCGGCGCGCAGGGCGGCGGCGCGCTCACCCAGCCGCCGGGTCATGTCGAGCAGGATGCGGTGGATCTCCGCCTGCTCTTCCTCGAGCAGCCGCACCAGTTCGTTGTTCTGCTCGATGGTCTCCATGGGCTCGATGAAGACGGTTTGGCCGCTGGACGAGGCGCCGTGCACCACGCCCCCGACCTTGCGCTTCTGCTCCACCTTCACCGGGATGACGAAGCGCTCGCCGCGGATGGTGATGAGTTCGTCCTGCACGGCGCCACCCTCGGCCAGGCGGCGCAGGTAGGCGCGCAGCGACTCCTGGATGAGGCGCTTCTGGCGCTCGCTCTCGCGGCGGATGCGAGCGAGCTCTGCCGAGGCGCGGTCATCCAAGGTGCCGTCGGGCAGGATCTTCCCGCGGAAGAATTTGAGCAGTTCGGCGAAGTCTTCGACGCCGGCGGAAAGGTCGGCCACGGCGGGCCAGCCCTGGTGCATGGCAGCCGGAGGCTCGAGCACGATGGTGCGCCACTCGGCGGCGCGGTCGGCCACCAGCAGGACGTCGCGGATCTCCAGGGTCTCGAGCGCGGCACCCTCGATGCGGGTCTTGTCGAGCAGCTCGGCGGGATCTTGCAAAGCGGAGAAGTCGAAGTGACCGCCGGCGCGCAGGAAGGCGCGCACCTCCGCGGCGAGCTGCTGCTGGCGCTCGATCCAGGGGCGGTCGGCCGAAGGCTGGAGCGCCGCGATCCTGCCCTGCCCCAGAGGCGAGGAGGCGTAGGCGCGCAGCATCTCGCGCAGCGACTCGAATTCCAGCGCCGGAGCGCTGCTGTGGGTGAGGGCGGCGGGCGGCATCCGGGCTTCATGTTACACCGGGGGCGCGGCGCGCTTCGCGCGGCTCAGTTCGCAGGAGCGGCGGCGGGCGGCCTGGCGGCCTCGACCGGGGCTGCCGGCAGCAGGATCAGGAAGCTGGCGCCGCCTTCGGCGCGGTTCTCGCAGGTGATGCGCCCGTGGTGCTCGCTGACGATGCCGTAGCAGGCGCTGAGGCCGAGTCCCGCGCCCTTGCCCACCGCCTTGGTGGTGTAGAAGGGATCGAAGATGCGGGAGGGCTCCTTGATCCCCGGCCCGGTGTCGGAGAACTCCAGCAGCACTTGGCCGTCGCGGCACGCCGTGCGCACCGTGAGGGTGCCGCCCCCGGTCTCGCGCATGGCGTCGATGGCGTTGTGGATGATGTGCAGGAAGACCTGCAGGAGCAGGTTTTCGTCGGCCAGAACCAGCGGGAGGCCGGCGGCCAGATCCATCTCGGTGCGGACGTTGTGCGCCGCCGTTTCCAGGCGTTGGAGCTGCGAGGCCTTCTGGACGACTGCGTTGACCTCCAGGGGACGCGCCTCGGCGGGCACCTGCTTGGCGAAGTTGAGCAGCCGGCCCACCAGGCCCTTGATGCGCAGCGCCTGCTGCACGATCTTCTGGGCGGTGCCGCGGGCCTCGCCGCCCGCCTGCGCGTCGCCGGCCAGCATCTCGGAGTAGCCCAGGATGGCGGTCAGGGGATTGTTGATCTCGTGGGCGGCGCCCGCCACCATCTGTCCCAGCGAGGCCAGCTTCTCCGAGTTCAGCAGCTCGCGCTGCAGGCGGTGCAGGTTGTCATACGAATCGCGCGACTGGCGCAGCAGGCGCCGCAGTTCGGCATCGAGCAGCTGCTGCTTGAGGAAGACCAGGAAGGTCAGCACCGGCAGCGCGCCCAGGGTCAGCAGCAGGCGGAAGTTGCGCACCGACGGGGGCGCGCTGCTGTCGGCCAGCGCCGCCACCGCCAGCACGGGAAGGGAAAGCAGGGCGGGCAGCGCCAGCCGCGGACCCCAGGCGCTGTGCTCCCCGCTGCCGGCGGCGGCAGGCTCGGGGGCGGGCGCCAGCCGCCGCGCGTACAGCCCCACCCCCACGAACCAGCACATGGAGGCGGCCAGGCCCAGGTCGTAGAAGCCGCCCGAGAAGTAGGTGCCCTTGTCGATGGCGGTATTCACCAGTTCCGCCGCCACCATGTAGAGGAAGGAAGCCAGGAACAGATGGACGTAGATCCTGCGCCAGGCGCCGGTGGTGCGCAGCCACAGCGAGGCCAGCCCCGCCAGCAGGACCATGTTCTCCAGCACGTACAGCAGGTCGAAGGCCTGCCCGTACTGGGCGCGGTCCAGAGCGACGTACTGCCAGGGGATCACGATGAACAGGTAGAGATAGATCCACCACAGCAGGAGCAGGAGCAGATCGAGGGCGCGCAGGCGGGCCTGGCGCGGGTCCTGCTGGAGGTGGGGCTGCAGACCCAGCGCCGCCATGAAGGGCACGATGTGGACGAAGAAGACAGCGTCGCCCCAGTAGGGATTGGGGAGGGGCCGGCGCCATACCACCTCGAAGCCCACCCAGAAGGAACTGGCCAGGGCCCACAAAGCGCATCCCACTGCCAACAGCAGCCAGAACAAGCGGGCGGGCCCGCGCGTCTGAAGCACGTTGAGCAGCATGGCGCCCACCGCCAGCAGCAGCAGGATTGTCTGCGTGAGGTCTCCGAAGGCCGCCAGGTAGTAGCCGGGGGGGAGCAGCGCGGACACGGTGGCGTGCACGCACAGCAGGAGCAAGGCGACCGGGAGCCACCACGAGGAGCCTGAGAGCCTCATGGCTAATGCAGCCATTCTACGAGCCTGCCACCCGGCCTCCAAGTTACTGTGGTCACCGGGGAGGGCGGCGCGGGAAGCTGCATCCCGCACTCCGCAGACCTGCTAGAATCTGCTGGTTATGGCCTTCCCCACCACGCGTTTACGCCGCCTCCGCCGCACCGACAGCCTGCGCTCCCTGGTCCGCGAGACCCGCCTCACCCCCGAGGGGCTGATCTACCCCATGTTCGTCTGCCCCGGGGAGGGCGTGCGCAAAGAGATCCGCTCCATGCCCGGCAACTACAACCTGAGCGTGGACGAAGCGGTGAAGGAAGCGCAGCAGGTGAAGTCGCTGGGGCTGCCCGGCATCATCCTCTTCGGCCTGCCGGAGAAGAAGGACGAGGTGGCGACCGGGGCCTGGGCCGACGACGGCATCGTGCAGCAGGCCACGCGCGCCATCCAGCGCGAGGTGCCGGGGCTGCTGGTGCTGGCCGACGTCTGCCTGTGCGAGTACATGAGCCACGGGCACTGCGGCATCGTGCGCGCCGCGTCGAAGCCGCAGCCGCGATCCTTGGGCGCGCGCGCCGCCACCAAGGTGGTGGCGGTGAAGAACAAGGCGCAGGCCGGAAAAGAGATGGCCAAGATGGCCGCGGCGGCCGCCGCCGACTACGAGATCGTGAACGACGCCACCCTCGACATCCTGGCCAAGACCGCGGTCTCGCAGGTGAAGGCCGGGGCTGACATCGTCGCTCCCTCCGACATGATGGACGGGCGCGTGGCCGCCATCCGCGCCGCGCTCGACGAGAACGGCTTCGAGAACACCCCCATCCTCTCCTACGCCGCCAAGTTCGCCTCCGCTTTCTACGGGCCCTTCCGCGAGGCGGCGGACTCGGCGCCGCAGTTCGGCGACCGCCGCTCCTACCAGATGGACGGAGCCAACCGGCGCGAGGCCATGCGCGAGATCGCGCTCGACCTGGAAGAGGGCGCGGACATGGTGATGGTGAAGCCGGCGCTGCCGTATCTGGACGTGATCGCGGAGGCGCGGCGACGCTTCGACGTGCCCCTGGCCGCCTACCAGGTCTCGGGCGAGTTTGCCATGATCGAGGCGGCGGCGCGCAATAACTGGATCGACCGTGAGCGCATTATTCTGGAGTCGCTGCAGTCCATCCGCCGCGCCGGCGCCAGCATCATCCTCACGTATTTCGCCAAGGACGCGGCC
>DATIWW010000115.1:0-9120 GCA_035519175.1 Terriglobales bacterium | reverse complement strand
TCACGCGCCGCAAGGACGTGCGCCTGGTGCCCTGAGCCACCCGCGCCGCCCCGTCGGCGGGCGCGGCACAACTGAATAGCCGCGGCAGGTCGTCGTAACACAAACGAGCCCTGCGCCGGTTCCGCTAGCTGCGGGACCGGCGTGGGGCTTTTTCTTTGTCCGCGACGCAGCCGCAGAAGAAGGAGAGAGCGATGCCAACCGCAGATCGAGAAGCGGAGACCCGCATGGAGCTGAAGTACTGCGAGCGCTGCGGCGGATTGTGGCTGCGGCCTGCGGGCAGCGGCCTCAGCTACTGCGAGAGCTGCACCCGGCACATGGCCCAGCTTCCCGCCGTGCGCCTGAAGACCCCGGTCCAGGAGGAGGAACCGGAAGGGAGGCAGCCATGAGCGGCGCCCGGACCATTCCCATCCGCTGTCCAGGGGGCCGCACCGTGTGGCTCGCGCCCTCCGACCTGGCTCTCTATCGCGGCGCCACCCTGGGCCTGCTGCGCCGCTACTTCCAGCTCTCGGTCGAGATCGGGCGGCTGCCCTCGCTGCTGGGGCGCGAGTGCTTCCGCGCCCGGCTCAGCTCCTACCAGGCGCAGAGTTTCGAGGACGTGGTGATCTTCGTCCACGACCTGGAGCGCTGCGTGGAGAGGCTGGACGAATTCTCGCAGCAACTGCTGGCCCGCGTGGTCTTCCAGGAACACAGCCGGGAAGAGGCTGCCGCCCTCCTGGGTTGCACCCGCAAGACCGTTTTCACGCTCCTGGCCGATGCCCTGGACCGGCTGAGCACGCAGCTGCTGCGGCGCTGTTTGCTCCCCCTGCTGCCCCTGCATGCCGCCCGCGCGAGGCCTCGGGAGAAATCTTGTCAAGAGGGGAAAAACGCGGAAATCTCCGCAACCGCAAGTAAGCACAGGAAATAGAGTCGCAACAAAGATTACCCATTTGCCCCGGCGAAAATGCTATGCTGGATTTAGAAGGTCAGAAAAAGAGGAACTCCTGGAAGGCGCGGTCACCGCGCCTTTTGCTTTTATGAAGCCTGCCCGCAAGCCCAAACGCACGCACGGTCGCGAACCTGCCGCCTTCGACCCTGTCCAGGCGGTGAAGCGCGCCCTGCCCGGCATCGTGAACGCGATCATCGAGCAGGCGGAGCAAGGCAGCTACCAGCACGCCAAGTTTCTCTTTGAGTTCGCGGGCATCGGGAACCAGCCGCCGGCGTCCGCGCCCGAGGAAGAGTCGCTGGCCGCGCTCCTGTTCCGGGAATTGCAGCTCGAGGATTCTTAGAGAACCCCACCGCCCGCCCTGTGCGGGTCCACCCCGGGGACGGTAGAATGAACCTCAGTGTCTTCTATCTCCCGAAGCGGGTGACGAGACCGCCGGGACGGGCTGGGTGCATGGACATGAGCTGGGTGACCGACCGGCTGGCGGTCGGCGGCGGGATCTGGAGCGAGCCTAAGATGGCCGAGGTCGCCCGCGCCGGCGTGACCCACATCGTCAACATGCAGATCGAGTTCGACGATGCCCCGCTGGCCGCGCTCCACGGCATCCAGGTGTTGTGGGTCCCGGTGGACGACGACTTTCATCCCAAGCCCCCGGAGGTCTTCCAGCGGGGCGTCGACTTCGCCGCCGCCGCCCTGGAGCAGCCCGGCAGCAAGCTCTTCGTGCACTGCGCCGCCGGCGTGCACCGTGCTCCCATGATGACCCTGGCCATCCTGAGGGCGCGGGGCTGGAGCCTGGGGAAGGCCATGGAAACCATCCAGACCAGCCGCCCCGTAGTGGACTTTGCCGACGTGTACGTCTCCAGCGTGGAGAGCTTCCTGCGCTCCCGTCTGGCCGGGAACCAGTAAGGTCTTCGGCGCCCTTCGTTGGAGCAGCTAACCGACTTCATAATTCCGGGCTCTGGCCGGCTGGGCTAAGCTCAGCCTGCGGCCGGGGACCCGGCCCTGCGGATGACGAGAAGCTTATGACCAGGATACCGTTGCGAGTGCACCGCCCGTGGAGGCGGTTTTTTTGTTGCGTCGTGGTAGTGCTGTTGACGGCGGCCGCGGGTTACCCCGTGCCTCCCGCCGCCCCTGCCAAGACAACCGTCTCCGACGTGCTCTATCGCGCCGACGGCACTCCCGCCGCCGGCACGCTGGTAATCTCGTGGCCCGCCTTCACCACCGCCGATCAGGCCCCGGTGGCGGCGGGCTCCCTTAGCGTGCCCATCGGCCCGGGTGGCGTGGTCAGCCTCGCCTTGGTGCCCAACGAGGGCGCCGAGCCCGCGGGCACCTACTACAAGGTCGTCCTCAAGCTGGCCGGCGGCGAGACCAGCACCGAGTACTGGACGGTGCCCGCCACTTCGCCTGCCAGCATCTCGGCCATCCGCGCCACGGTGATGCCCGCGGGGGTGGCCATCCAGGCGGCCTCGCGCGCCTACGTGGACACGGCCGTGGCCGGCAAGGCCAGCGACGCCGCGGTGCTGCACAACAGCGGGGATGAGAGCGTCGCCGGCGTGAAGCAGTTCTCCGCCTCTCCGCTGGTGCCGACTCCCACCGCCGACCAGGGCGCCGCCAACAAGGCATACGTGGACGGCGCTACCGCCGTCATCGGCAATCTCTTCGTCGCCAAAGCGGGCGACTCCATGGCCGGCCCGCTGACCCTGAGCGGCGACCCGGCCGCGCCCGGGCAAGCCGCCAACCGCCACTACGTGGACACGCAGATCGCCGTGGTGAGCGGCGGCCTGGCGGGCAAAGCCGACGTGGTCCACACCCAGGACGCCTCCACCATCACCAGCGGGACGCTGGACGCCGGCCGCCTGCCTGCCGTGCCGGTGAGCAAAGGCGGCACCGGGCAATCCTCCTGGACCTCCAGCCGCTGCGTGCGGGTGAAGAACGACGGCAGCGGGCTGGAGGCGGCGCCCGCCGACTGCGGCGTGGCCGAGACCGACTGGGCCAATCCCGGCGAGATCGGGCAGGCCGCGCCCAACAATGCCACCTTCACCGCCGCCAGCGTGCAGTCGCTCAACCACACCCGTTACGCCAGCCGCTTCAACGGAGCGGACGCCGGCGTGCGTCTCCAGGCCGCCATCAACGACCTGCCCGCGACCGGGGGCACGGTCGAAGCCGACTTCGAGGGCGCGCACACCATCTCCAGCGACGTCTTCGCCGGCATCAGCAAGCCGGTGCACCTCATGCTGGGAGCCGGGGCCTACTCCTTCTCCTCCAACGTCACCATCCCCGCCAACGTGACCCTGGAGTTCCGGCAAGGGGCGAAGCTGGCGCCGGCGGCGGGCCAGACGGTGACCGTGCTGGGCTCGGTGCGGGCGGCCGCGCAGCAGCCCATCATCGATCCCGCCAACGGCAGCGTGCTGCTCAAGGGCAACGACCTCATCTACATCACCTGGTACGGCGCCCGCAACGACGCCCTGATCGTGCAGTCGTGCTCCATGACTAGCGGCTCCGCGGTGCTCAGCGGCTGCTCCGTCATTACCGGCTCCGGCTTCACCGCCGCCGACGTGGGCAAGACCATCCTGTTCCACGACTACGGCTACTCCGGCTATCCCGGCATCGCCTCGGCCAAGATCCAGTCCTACACCTCGGCCTCCCAGGTCACCCTGGACACGAATGCGGCGCGCACCGCCTCCGGCATCATCGCCTACTACGGTACCGACGCCCTAGCGGCCACCAATGCCGCTCTGGCCAACGGTTCCAAGCGCTACCTCTACTTCCGTTCGCAGCAGCTCGCCGTGGCCGGCGGCAACGCCTCCGTCCATGCCGACTACGTCTTCTCCGGCGCGGTGGTCATCAACACCGCCCCTGCCTGCGCTAACGGCATCTGGATCGACGGCGACACTTCGACCGGCGGCTACTCGGGCGGGGCCGCCACCCTGGTCTTCCCCTCCACCAGCGGCGGCTTCAAGGTGGGTCCCGACTGCTACACCTTCAAGATGTCGAACCTGGAATTGTTCGGTCTGGGCGGCTGGTACGACGGCAACCTCTCCACCTACACGCTCTTCAACACCAACATCCAGGCGGATGGACCCCACGGCATCGTGCTGGCCGGCGGCGAGCCCCAACTGGAGAACGTCTACGTGCGCCAGTTCAAGGGCCACGGCATCTACGTGGATGGCACCTCCACCGTCTTCCCCAACCCGCCCGCCGCCCATCCCTCGCAGCCCGATTTCTGGAAGTTCTACAACGTGGGGGTGGACGGCAACCGCGGCTACGGCATCTACACCGCCGGCGCCGATTCCAACTCCGGCGTGGCCATGATGGTCAACTCGCGCGCCAACCAGTTGGGCGGCATCTACGACTACTCGCAGTTGGGCGACACCTGGGTGCAGGTCGGCAGCCATTACGACAATCGCGCCTCCATCGCGCGCGGCTCGACCAAAGCCCTGACCTCCTGCTCCGTGACCTCGAACGTCATGGATTGTGTGACCTCGGTGACCCACAGTTTCACCATGCAGCAATGGGTGGTGACTGCGGGGCAGGTGGATTCCAGCTTCAACGGAACCTGCCAGATCTCGAACATCGTCTCCACCACCGAGTTCCAGTGCCCCTTCCCCCACGCCGATGGCTCGACCTCGGGTGGCACCGCGCAGACCGCCGCCGCCGGCGACGTGTACACCGTCTACGCGGCGGTGGGAACGCCTTCGCTGATCGCGGGCTCCCTGGTGGGACGCGGGGCCTCGTCCAGCTCGACCTGGCTGCATCCCTACTGCGAGACCTCGGCGGAGGCCCCGCCCTACTTCAACCAGGCCAGCTTGGTGCTGGGCGGCAACTGCGTTGGCAACACCGGCACGGGCGCCTCCATCAACTACGGCGGCATCCAGGTCTCGAACGGCGCGATGTTCCTCTATGGGCAGGGCTTCACCCTGCGCCAGGCCAATGGCGGGACGCTGAACCTGAACCTGGTCAGCGGCCAGAATTCTGACCCGCTGGCGCCCGGCTACCAGCAGAACAACATCCGCAACATCAATTTCTACAAGTGGGACAACTCCACCATCCAATATCAGCTCCAGACCACGGCGGCGGGCAACGTCTTCTGGCTCGCCAACCTGGTGAACGCCAGCGGCCTCTACGACCAGGGCAGCGGCAACTGGGAACTCAACTCGGCCGGATCGAATCCTGTCAGCTTCAACAAGGCCCGGGGCACCGGCGGGGTCTGCTTCGGGGACGGCGCCGGGCACTGCTACGCCTCCACCAACGCCGCCGGCAAAGGTACCTTCGTGGGACTCACGGCCACCATGGAGACGATCACCTTCTCCGGCACCCCGACCTTCGATTGCTCGAAGGGCAACGCCCACAAGATCACGCTCACCGGCGACGTCACCAGCTCGACCCTCTCCAATTGCTCCGCCGGGCAGACGGTGGAGATGATCGTCTGCCAGGACTCGGGCGGCTCGCACGCCTTCGCCTGGCCCTCGACCATGAAGGGCGGCATGACCGTGGGCGCGACCGCCAGCAAGTGCTCGGCGCAGAGCTTCATCTTCGACGGCACCAACGCCTACGCCACCTCGAGCGGCGTCATCAACCAGTAGGAGCACGCCATGAAACAGCTTCTGGCAATTTGGCTGCTTCTGGCCCTGGCGGGCTGGGCGCAGAACGGTCCCCAGGTCGGGATCCCCGCGGGCGGGAAGCTGGTGCCCTCGACGCCCACCGCCGCCGAACCCGGGGGCGTGAAGAGCCAGTCCTGCAGCGGCAGCGACAAGATGGTGGGCATCGACGCCAACGGCAACATCGTCTGTGCCGCCGACCAGGGCGGCGCCGGCGTGCCCTCCGGCGCCGTGGTGATGATTGTGAGCGGCTCCTGCTCCGCCACCCTGGGTTCCGGCTGGAGCGAGGAGACCTCACTGAGCGGCAAGTTCGCGCTGGGTACAGCCGCGGCCAACGGCGACATCGCCTCGACCGGCGGCAGCGATTCAGTCACGCCGGCGGGCACGGTCAGCCAACCCAGCTTCACCGGCAGTTCCTTCACGCCCGCCGGCACGGTCTCCCAGCCGGCCTTCACCGGGACACCTTTCACCCAGGTCATCAACCACACCCACACTGTGACGGTGACCTGGAACGTGCAGGGTGGAACGTCGGCTTCGACCTCCGGCACCCACGTCATGACCTCGTCATCCACCGGCGGGTCGGCGCGGGCGCCGACCTCCGGGGACGTGGTTTCGGCTACCACCGCCAACCCCTCCGGGGGCGTCTCTTCCATCACTCCGGCGGGCACGGTGAGCCAGCCGACCTTCACCGGCACGCCGGGGACGCCCGCGGGCACGGTGAGCCAGCCCGCCTTCACAGGCACGGCTTTCGACAACCGCCCCGCCTTCGTGAAGGTCATCTTCTGCAAGAAAGACTAAGACGAAGGAGCGAGGAACCGTGGATCGCGATCTGCAGGTGCTGCTGAGGTACGGGCGGCGCCTGGATACCCGCCCGCCCGCGCTCAGGGGGCGCAGCGTGCGCGAGTTCCTGATCCGCGTCCTGCTCAGGATCCGCGACAAGCAGGGCGTGCTGCGGCGCCTGCGTCCCAACCGCGTGCAGGCCGAGTACGAGCGCAGCGCCGGGTGCCGCAGCATCGTGCTCAAGGCGCGCCAGGTGGGCATCACCACCTGGATCGCCGCGCGCTTCTTCGTCGAGACCATCACCCGCCCGGGCTCGCTGAGCGTGCAGGTGGCCCACGACCAGCAGTCGGCGGAGGAGATCTTCCGCATCGTGCACCGCTTCCTGGAGAACCTGCCGGAGCGGCTGCGCCGGGGGGCGCTGGCCACCTCGCGGGCCAATGTGCGGCAGATCATCTTCCCGCACCTGGACAGCGAGTACCGCGTGGAGACCGCCGCCGACCCCCACGCCGGCCGCGGGCTCACCATCCGCAACCTGCACGCTTCGGAGGTGGCCCGCTGGCCCGGCGATGTCCCCGCCACCCTGGCCTCCCTGCGCGCCGCCGTCCCGCCCGACGGCGTCGTCGTCCTGGAGTCGACGCCCTCGGGCGCGGGCGGGTGCTTCTACGAAGAGTGGCAGCGCGCCGCCGAGGACGGCGTCACCCGGCACTTCTTTCCCTGGTGGTGGGAAGAGTCGTATCAGCGGCCCGAGGCCGCGGTGGACCAGCTCACCGCGGAGGAACAAGAATTGATAGACCGCCACGGCCTGTCGCCCGCGCAGATCGCCTACCGCCGCGAGATCCGCTCCAGCTTCCGCCGGCTGGCGGCGCAGGAGTTTGCCGAGGACGCGGTGAGCTGCTTCCTCTCTTACGGCGAGTGCGTCTTCGACCAGGAAGCGGTGGAGCGGCGGCGGGAGGCCCTGCCTCCGCCCGCCGAAACGCGCGACAACCAGCAGCTCCTGGTATGGTTCCCGCCCGCGGCCCGCCGCGAGTACATCGTGGGCGTGGATCCGGCGGGCGGCGGCTCGCTGGGCGACTACGCTTGCGCCCAGGTCATCGAGCGCACGAGTGCCCTGCAGTGCGCCGAGTTGCGCGGGCACTTCACCCCGGCGGAGCTGGCCTCCCGCCTGGCGAGCCTGGCGCGCGAATACAACCGCGCCCTGGTGGCGGTGGAGCGCAACAACCACGGCTACGGCGTGCTCGCCCACCTGCTGGCGGGGGAGAAGTACGAGAACCTGTATCCCCGCGGCGGTCCGCCGGGCTGGCTGACCACTGCGGCCAGCCGTCCTGCCATGCTGGAGAACTTTGCCGCGGTGCTGGCGGCGGCTCCGGGACTGATCCAGAGCGCACGCTTGCTGGAGGAGTGCCGCAGCTTCGTGCGCTCTCCCGACGGCTCCTCCGCGGCCGCCGCCGGCGCGCACGACGACTGCGTGCTGGCCATGGCCATCGCCCTGGCCGTGCGCCGCGAGTTGGCGGGCGAGGCGCCGCAGAACACGACCATGGAACTGGCTGTGCTTCCGTCACGGAATTGAGGGCAGCGCTGGTGCTAACATGGCGCGCCATTGGTGACCGCCGTCCAGCACGTCAGGAGAATGCGCGGGGGAGCGCAAGCCCATCTCATGCGCGCCGCCGACGGCCACTTCTACGTGGTCAAGTTTCAGAACAATCCCCAGCACGTGCGCGTGCTGGCCAACGAACTGCTGGCCACCCGCCTGGCCGAGCGCCTGAATCTGCCCGTGCCCCGGCCCGAGGTCATTGAAGTGGGAGAATGGCTGGTCCGGCACACTCCGGAACTCACCATCGAATTGGCGGGACAGAGCATCCCGTGCCGCCCGGGACTACAATTCGGCTCGCGCTTCGTGGTCGATCCGCTGGAGGGCCAGGTCTTCGATTACCTGCCCGAGAGCATGCTCGACCGGGTGCGCAATCTGGATGCCTTCGCCGGCATGCTGGCGCTGGACAAGTGGACCTGCAACGCCAACGGGCGCCAGGCCGCCTTCTGGCGCAAGGGCCACGAGCGCAAGTACACGGCCGCGTTCATCGACCAGGGCTACTGCTTCAACGCCGGCGAATGGGGTTTCCCTGACGGCCCGCTGCGCGGCGTCTTCGCCCGCAACGCGGTGTACGCCGGGATCTGCGGCTGGGAGTCGTTCGCGCCCTGGCTGGAGCGCATCGAGCAGATGGAGGAAAGTGCCCTCGGGGCCTGCGCCGAGGAAGTTCCCCCGGAGTGGTACGGCGGCGACTGGGAGGCCCTGGAGAAGCTGATGACCGCGCTGCTCGCCCGCCGCGCGCGCGTGCGCGAATTGATCACCGGCTTTCGAAACTCATCTCGGCAGCCCTTCCCGAATTGGAGAGACTAGCGATCAGCCGTCAGTCATCAGCGGTCAGGGAGGAAAGCAATGAGAGACTTTCGGGAACTCAAGGTCTGGGAGAAAGCGCACCAGGTGACGCTGGCCCTCTATCGGGCCACACAGCACTTCCCGAAGGAGGAATTGTACGGCTTGACCAGCCAGATCCGCCGCGCGGCCGCCTCCATGGGAGCGAATATTGCGGAAGGCTGCGGCAAGAACACCGATCCCGATTTGGCACGATTCCTGCAAATCGCCTTGGGGTCGGCAAGCGAGCTTGAGTATCACTTGCTTTTGGCCAAGGATTTGGGATTCTCAAAGGCAGAGGAGCACGCGCCCCTCACCAGCGAAGTCGTCGAAGTGAAGAAGATGCTCACAGGTTTCATCCACTACCTGGATTCCCGCAGCGGCCGGGTACCTTCCTGACGGCTGATGGC
>DATIWW010000114.1:0-4519 GCA_035519175.1 Terriglobales bacterium | reverse complement strand
GTTCCAGCAGATCGTGGCCGGTTCGCCGACTTTGTCGGATGAGCTATCCACGGTCGCCATGAATATCGAGGAAGCGGGACGCCTGGTGGACTTCATCGCCTCTTCCCTGCCCTCGCTCTCGACGCGCGATAAGCAGGACGTGCTGGAGACCTCCGACGTTCACATCAGGCTGGAGAAGATCAACCAGCACCTGGCCAAGGAACTCGAAGTCCAGCAACTGCGCAACAAGATTCAGAGCGAAGTGCAGGACCGGGTGCAGCAGACGCAGCGCGAGTACTACCTGCGCGAGCAGATGAAGGCCATCCAGAAGGAACTGGGCGAGCAGGACGAGACCCAGCGCGACGTCGAGGAACTGCGGCAGAAGATCGAGGCTGCGGGCATGCCGGAAGAGGTGAAGAAGGAGGCGCTGAAGGAACTGGCGCGCCTGGCCCGCATCTCGCCCATGGCGGCCGACTATTCCGTCACCCGCAACTACATCGAGTGGCTGGCGGTGCTGCCCTGGGCGAAGTCCTCCGGGGTGGAAGTCGACATCCTCAAGGCCAAGGAGATCCTCGACGCCGACCACTACGACCTGCAAAAGGTGAAGGACCGCATCCTGGACTACCTGGCGGTGCGGCGGCTGAAGCCCACCATGAAGGGGCCCATCCTGTGCTTCGTGGGCCCGCCGGGCGTGGGCAAGACCTCGCTGGGCAGATCGATCGCGCGGGCGCTGGGGCGGAAGTTCACGCGCCTGTCGCTGGGCGGGGTGCACGACGAGGCCGAGATCCGCGGCCATCGCCGCACTTATATTGGCGCCATGCCCGGACAGATCATCCAGGGCATCCGCCGCGCCGAGACCAACGACCCCGTCTTCATGCTGGACGAAGTGGACAAGCTGGGCAAGGACTGGCGCGGCGATCCTTCTTCGGCGCTGCTCGAGACCCTGGACCCGGAGCAGAACAACAGCTTCCGCGACAACTATCTCGACGTGCCCTTCGACCTGTCGAAGGTGCTGTTCATCACCACCGCCAACATGCTCGACCCCATCCCCGATCCCCTGCGCGACCGCATGGAGATCATCGAGTTGCAGGGCTATACCGAGGAAGAGAAGCTGCACATCGCGCGCCGCTACCTGGTGCCGCGGCAGATCGAGGAGAACGGGGTCACGGCCGAGCAGATCGAATTTCCCGACGAGGCCATCCGCTTCATCACCCGCCACTACACGCGCGAGGCGGGAGTGCGCAACCTGGAGCGCAATATCGGCACCATCTGCCGCAAGCGGGCGCGGCGCATCGCCGAGGGCAAGACCGGGAAGCTGGTGGTGGACCAGGAAGCCATCCACGATTTCCTGGGCGGCATCAAGATCCGCGTGGAGGGCGAGATCGCCGAGCGCACCAAACGCGCGGGCGTGGCGGTGGGCCTGGCCTGGACCCCCACCGGCGGCGACGTGCTCTTCGTCGAGGCCAACAAGATGTCGGGCAAGGGCGCCGCACCATTGTTGACCGGACAGATCGGCCAGGTGATGCAGGAGTCCATCACGGTGGCCCATACCTGGGTGCGTTCCAACGCTGCCAAGCTGGGTATCTCCGAGGAATTCTTCAAGGACCATGACCTGCACATCCACGTGCCTGCCGGCGCTATTCCCAAGGACGGCCCTTCGGCCGGGGTCACCATGGTGACCGCTCTCACTTCGCTCTTGACCGACCGCCGAGTGCGGCCCCTGACCGCCATGACCGGCGAGGTCACGCTCAGTGGCAACGTCCTACCGGTGGGCGGGATCAAAGAGAAGGTACTGGCCGCCAAGCGCGCCGGGGTGCGCGACATCCTCCTGCCCGCCGAGAACAAGATGAACGTCGAGGAGGACCTCACCCCCGACCAGCTCGAGGGACTCACCTTCCACTACGTGACCACCATCGAAGAGGTGCTGGAGTTGGCCCTGCCCTCCACCCCCGCCGAGGAGCGGAAGGATGCGGAGGAGCGGGAGAAGGTCCTGAGCAAGGTTCCGGCGTAAGCTAGGGCGCGGTCAGGTCTCTCCGAACTATGCGGGTTCGTGTCCTGTTTTTCGGCATGCTGAAGGACGTGGTGGGGCGGGGAAGCGACTCCCTGGCCCTTCCCTCGGGTGCCACCCTCGCCGATCTGCTGGCCCGCTACCAGAGCGAATTCCCGCGGCTCGAGCAGTTGCTGCCTTCGCTGGCACTCTCGGTCAATCAGGAGTACGCCGCCGCCGGCCAGCCCCTCAACGACGACGACGAAGTGGCGCTGCTGCCTCCGGTCAGCGGCGGCTCGGCGGAGGCGACCGAGCCCCTGGTCAGCATCGTCCGCGAGCGCATCGTTCCCCACGACATCGTTCCTCTCTTGGAAAGGCCGGAAGACGGCGCCATCGTGATCTTCGACGGTGTTGCCCGCAACCACACCCGCGGCCGCAAGACTCTCTACCTCGACTACGAAGCCTACGAGCCCATGGCGCTGCAGGAGTTGCGCCGCCTGGCGGGCGAGGCGCTCCAGAAGTTCCCCATTCGCAACCTGGCGCTGGTGCACCGCCTGGGGCGCATTGAGATCGGGGAGAGCAGCGTGCTCATCGCCGTCTATTCCGCCCACCGCGCGCCCGCCTTCGAGGCCTGCCACTGGCTCATCGACACCCTCAAGAAGAAGGTCCCCATCTGGAAGAGGGAGTACTTCGAGGACGGGGCGGTGTGGGCCGACGGCGAGCCTTTTCCCGCGGAAGTCCCCAGGGTGGCGGCGACAAGAGAACCGCGGCCCGCATCTAAGTGAGCGGCTCCCTATGAGATCATTCCTCGTCGTGCTGCTGGTGGCCGCCGGCGGACTGTCGGTGACGCCGATGCAAGCGCAGGCCCCGCCGCCGGCCGTCACCCAGGACTCCGACCAATCCACCTTCAAGGTGGATGTACGTCTGGTCAACATCTTCGCCACCGTGGTGGACGAGCACGGAGCGCCGGTCGCCAACCTCCAGAAAGACAACTTCCAGGTGCTGGAGGACGGTGTGCCGCAGCAGATCGCCGTCTTCGATCGCGAGTCGGGCCTGCCCCTCTCCATCGTGCTGGCCGTGGACACCAGCCTGAGCACCCGCAAGGACATCAAGCTGGAGCTGGAGTCGGCGCGCCGCTTCGCCCACTCCATCCTGCGCCCGGTGGACGCCCTCGCCCTCTACCAGTTCAGCGAGTACGTGGATGAGGTCACACCCTTCACCGCCAATCTGGGGGAGATCGACCGCGGCATCGCGCAGGTGCACCTGGGCGCCGCCACCGCCCTCTACGACGCCATCTACCTGGGCAGCCTGGCCCTGGAGGAGCGCCAGGGCCGCAAGGTGATGGTGGTGATCACCGATGGCGGCGACACCGCCAGCCAGACCGATTACGCTGCAGCAGTGCGCGAGGCGCAGGAGGCCGAGGCCATCGTCTACAGCATCATCGTGGTCCCCATCGAGGCCAGCGCCGGGCGCAATACCGGCGGCGAGCACGCCCTCATCGAGATCGCCCGCGCCACCGGCGGTAAGTATTACTACGCCAGCTCCACCCAGGACCTGGACTCGGCCTTCCGCCAGATCAGCGACGAGCTCCGCACCCAGTACCTGCTGGCCTACTATCCCACGCAGCGTGTGGCCGCTTCCGACTTCCGCCAGATCGAGGTGCGGGTTCTTCCGCCTTCGGAGGGCGAGCACTACGTCGCCCGCCACCGCACCGGCTACTACACCTCCAAGTCCCACTGAGCGACTCTTCCCAGGGGCGGGGCGCGCGGTCTCCAACGGGTGGTTTCAGGACCCTCCCTGGCCCGGTCCGCCCCGGCGTGTACAATGACGGCATGGCTTTTCGTCCTCCCGCATCTTCTGGGCCGAGAAAGGGTAAGGCCCCGCCTCCTGGCGACACCATGCAGGAAGCCGCCTACCTCAAGTCCTTGGGCGAGAAGCAGGCGCCGGTCGAGGTCAAGCTGCGCGACGGCGAAGTGGTGCGCGGCTGGATCGAATACTACGACCAGAACATGATCCGGCTGACGCGCGAGGGCCAGCCCAACCTGTTCATCTTCAAGCACGAGATCCAGTACATTGCCGAGGAAGCTCCCAGCCAGGAATAGTCGCGCCAAGAGGCGCACCCAGGCCGGCCCGCCGGACCTTCTGCCGGAGATGACCGCCATCGCCCGCGAAGCGGGCGCCTTGCTGATGCGCTTCTTCGAGCGCCGGGTCAAGGTGGAATACAAGGGCGACGTGGACCTGGTCACCGAGGCCGATCGCGCCTCCGAGAAGCTGATCACCGGACGCATCCGCCGCCGCTGGCCCGGGCACGACATCCTGGCCGAAGAAGGCACCCGCTCCGACTCCGGCAGCGACTATCGCTGGTATGTCGATCCCCTGGACGGCACCACCAACTTCGCCCACGGCTTTCCCGTGTTCTGTGTCTCCCTGGCGGTGGAGCGCAAGGGCGAGCGCATCGCCGGCCTTCTCTACGATCCCACTCGGGATGAACTCTTCTCGGCGGAGAAGGGAAGCGGCGCCTTCCTGAATGGCAAGCGCATCCGCGTCTCCCGG
>DATIWW010000113.1:0-6540 GCA_035519175.1 Terriglobales bacterium | reverse complement strand
CGATTCCGATCGGGTGTGCGCCATGCTGCAGGGCTTCCGCGCGGTGCAGGTGGAAGAGCGCGCCGAGGAGGAGGGCCGATGATCACCCGCCGCGGCCTGCTGAACGCGATTCTGCTGCTGCTGTTGGCGGCAACCCTTGCGCTGAACCTGGCGGTGCGTCCCGACCTGGCGCGCCCCAACTACGAGTACTTCCCCAACATGGCGCACTCGCCGCGCTACAACGCCTTCGCTGCCAATCCCAACTTCGCCGACGGCAAGACCCTGCAGGCGCCGCCCCCGGGCAGCATTCCGCGCGGCTTCCTGCCCATCCACTACGCGGCCACGCCGCAGGACGCCCTGCGCGCCGGGGAGGAGCTGCAGGAGCCGTTGGCGGCCGGCGATGCGGCCGCCATGGAGCGCGGCGCTGCCGTCTTCAAGAACTTCTGCCAGGAGTGCCACGGTCCGGGCGGCAAAGGCGACGGCCCGGTGGCGCAGCGCGGCTTCCCGCCGCCGCCCACGCTCACCGCCGACCATGCCGTGAATATGAAGGACGGCCAGCTCTTCCACATCCTCACCTACGGGCAGGGCAACATGCCCTCCTACGCCAGCCAGCTTTCGCGCCAGGACCGCTGGCGCGTGATCCTCTACGTCCGCTCGCTGCAGCAGCGCGCCGCGGTGCCCCCTGCCGCCGCGAAGGGGGCGCAGCCATGAATACCTGGAGGCACTTCGACGTGGTGCTGCCCCGCGACGTCAGCCGCATGCTGAAGGTCTTCCTGGTGCTGGGCGCACTGACCCTGGCGGCCGGCATCGTCCTTGCCCCGGAGCGCATCTGGGCCAACTTTCTGCTGGTGAGCTACTACCTGCTGGGGGTGGGACTGGCCGGCCTCGTATTCATGGCGCTGCTCTATGTGACCACCGGCGCCTGGGGCGTGGCCTTGCGGCGCGTGCCCGAAGCCATGACCGCGGTCCTCCCCATTGCCGCCGTCGGTCTGGGCATCCTGTTTCTCGTCCACCCCTCGCTCTACCCCTGGACGCAACCTTCCTCGGAAGCCGCGCCCGCCTTCCGCCACATCTGGCTGAGCCAGCCCTTCTTCGATCTGCGCGCGGCCGTGTACCTGCTGCTCTGGATCGGTTTTGCCGGCATGATGGTGCGCGCTTCGCGCCGCCAGGACGAGGACGGCGACTTGGCCCACACGCGCGCCAACCTGCGCCGCTCGGCTGTCTTCCTGGTGATTTTCGGCCTGACCTTCTGGCTGGCCAGCTACGACTGGATCATGTCGCTCACGCCCAACTGGTCGAGCACCATTTTCGGCATCTACAACTTCGCGGGGCTTTTCTCCAGCGGCGTGGCCGCCATCATCATCCTCGCCGTCTACCTGGAGCGCCTGGGGCCGCTGCACGGCGTGCTGACCGAGGACCACCTGCACGACCTGGGCAAGCTGCTCTTCGCCTTTTCCACCTTCTGGATGTACATCTGGTTCAGCCAGTACATGCTGATCTGGTACGCCGACATCCCCGAGGAGACGGCGTACTTCGCGCGCCGCCTGCACGGTTATTGGCAGCCGATCTTTCTCCTCAACATGCTGCTGAACTGGGCGGTGCCCTTCCTGGCGCTGCTCTCGCGCCCCGCCAAGCGCCGCCCCGGAACGCTCGTCAAGGTCGCCGCCGTCGTGCTGGTGGGACGTTGGCTCGATCTTTATCTGATGATCCTGCCGACCTACGCCGGGCCGCAGCCCGTCTTCGGCGCCTGGGAGCTGGGCCTGATGTTGGGCGCTCTGGGATTGTTCGGGCTGATCTTTTTCCGCGCCTTTCGCCAGGCGCCGGTGGTGCCCGTCCGCGATCCTTACCTGGAGGAGAGCCTGCACTACCAGCATTGAGAACGATGGGAGCCTGTTCATGACACCTTCTTCCGATCGTCCTTCCGGCAACACGCTGCAACTGGTGCTGGCCACCGGCGCCTTCGCCGTCTGCTTCGCCGTCTTCGGTTCGGTTTCGGCCATGATGCCCATCATGCGCAAGCAACTCGGCTTCAGCCCGCTGCAGGTCAGCATCGCGCTGGCCGTGCCGGTGCTGCTGGGCAGCCTGGGACGCATTCCGCTCGGCATCCTTACCGACCGCTACGGCGGCCGGCTGGTCTTCTCTCTGGTGATGGTGAGCTCGATCATTCCTGCGCTGATAATGGGGAACCTCGACAGCTTCCGTGGAGTGGTGATCTGCGGGCTGGTCTTGGGTATCGCTCTGGCCAGCTTCGCGGTGGGCGTGGGCTTCGTCAGCCGCTGGTATCCGCCGGAGCGCCAGGGGATGGCCGTGGGCGTGTACGGGGCGGGGAACATCGGGCAATCGCTGGCTGCCTTCGGCTCGCCGGTGCTGGCGGCGTGGCTGGGCTACCGCTGGGGCTTCCAGACCTTCGGCTTGGTGGTAGCGACCTGGCTTGCCCTCTTCTTACTGCTGGCGCGCAACGCACCCGCCACCGCCCGCCCGCGCAGCTTCCGCGAGACCACGGCGCCCCTGGGCCAGCGCATGAGCTGGGTGCTGAGCCTCTATTACTTCCTGACCTTCGGCGGCTTCGTGGCCATGGCGGTGTACCTGCCGACCTTTCTCACCGAAATGTTCCACCTGACGCCGCAGGACGCCGGCATGCGCACCGCCGGCTTCGTGGTGCTGGCCACCGCCATGCGCCCGCTGGGCGGCTGGCTGGCCGACCGCGTGGGCGGGCGCACCATTCTGCTCTGGGTCTTTCCTTTCACCGCCGCCATGGCGATGTGCATGACTTTCAAGCTCATGGCGCCCTTCACCATCGGGGCGTTGGGGATGGCTACGGCCATCGGCCTGGGCAACGGGGCCGTCTTCAAGCTGGTGCCGGAATACTTTCCCAAGACGGTGGGTGCCGTCACCGGCCTGGTGGGCGCAGCCGGTGGCCTGGGCGGTTTTTTCCCGCCGCTGGTGCTGGGTGTCCTGAAGAAGACCACCGGCGAATTCACCTGGGGCTTCATCCTGCTGGCCGCGTTCGCGCTGGGATGCTACCTGGTGGCGCGCGGCGTGGGACGGCGGCCGCTGGCGGCGGTTCCGCACGCGGCCTGAGGGCGGAAAGGGAGCAGCAGAGGATCCGTGTCGTCAACGACAGCCAATTCCAGCCCGGAGCGAGCGCCCAGCCGGGCAGGGTGGTGGCAATTGCCGCGCCTGCTGGAGCGCTTTCCCGAGCGCCCGGTCTGGGCCCTGTTCATGTTCATCAACGGCTTCGTGATCATCGCGCTGCTGGCGCTGACGGCCAGGCTGACGCACACTCCCTTCGTCTTCCCCTCACTGGGACCCACGGCCATCCTGTTCTTTGTGACCCCGCTGTCGCCGACGGCCAGCCCGCGCAACTCCATCTGCGGCCACGCCATCGCCATCGCCTGCGGCTACGGCTCGCTCTGCCTCTTCGGTCTGCAGCACACCGGCCCCGCCATGGAGGAAGGCGTGAGCTCGCCCCGCATCTTCGCGGTGGCGCTTTCGCTGGCGGCAACGGGAGCCCTGATGCTGCTGCTGCGCTCGGCGCATCCCCCCGCCGGCGCCACCACCATGATCATCTCCCTCGGGGTCATCACCCACCCCGCCCACCTGCTGCTGATGGAGCTGGCCGTGGCCATCCTGGTAGCCCAGGCCATCGTGATGAACCGGCTGGCCGGCGTCGAGTATCCCCTGTGGCGCAATCCCGCCAGGCCCGCTCTGGATGTCCCTTATCTGGCCCCCGGACGCGAACCCCGCTAGCCGGTGCAGGGTGGCGCAGTCAGCTTGCAGAGCAGGCTTTGACAGCGGGCGGCCCGGGCAGGATAATCACGGCCGTGTCCGCGCCAGCCGACCGTAGCGCGCACCTCCGCCGTTCCTTTGGCCGCTCTTACCCGCTGGCCGTGCGCGGCCAGGGCGTGTACGCTTGGACGCTGAGGGCCGCCGCTATCGAAGAGGCATCTGGCCGCGAACCCGGGTAGCGGGCACGAACCCCTCCTGATGAGGGAAAGCAGGGGTAGAATCTCCCGGTGCCCGTGACTTACCAGATCGACGCTGGGATCAGGCTCATCCGCACGCGCTGCACCGGCCAGGTCACCCTGCAGGAGGTCGTCGATCACTTCCGGGAGCTGGAGCAGGACCCGGCCTGCCCCGACCGACCCCGCGTCTTCCTGGACATGAGCGAGGTGGATTCCTTGCCCGAGCCGGCACAGCTGGGGGCCGTCATCCAGGAGCTGGAACGCATCCGTTTCCGGGTGCGCTTCGACGCCTGCGCCATCCTGGCCACCCGCGATGCCCTGTTCGGTATGATGCGGATGTTCGAGGCGATGAGCGAGAGCTACTTCCGCGTGACCCGCACCTTCCGCGTGGCCGGCGAGGCCGAGGCTTGGCTGGCCGCGCAGCAGGCCCCACCCGCCTCCAGGGCGAAGACGGGAGGATGAGAGCTTCCCGCGGGAAAGCCCTCATCCTGGCTCTTGCTTCGGCTATTGTCCTCCGCCGGCCGACTGCGGGTGCGCCGCCGGCAGGTTGATCTTCATGTGCAGGTTCTTGACCGCGAAGGCCCATTCGTCGGTCACTTCCTCGATGATCTTGGCGGTGGGCTTGCCGCCGCCGTGCCCGGCGCGGGTCTCGATGCGCACCAGGATGGGCGCGTCTCCGGCTTGGGCCGCTTGCAGCCGCGCCGTGTACTTGAAGGTGTGCCCGGGAACCACGCGATCGTCGTGGTCCGCGGTCACCGTCAGCGTGGGCGGGTACTTCCCGGGCTTGATGTTGTGGTAAGGGCTGTAGGAATAGAGGTACTTGAACATCTCCGCGCTGTCGGCGGAGGAGCCGTAGTCGGAGACCCAGGCCCAGCCGATGGTGAACTTCTGGAAGCGCAGCATGTCCATCACCCCCACCCCCGGGAAGCAGACGCCGAACAGGTCGGGACGCTGGTTCTCCACCGCACCGATGAGCAGGCCGCCGTTAGAGCGCCCCAGGACGGCGAGCTTGGGCGTCGAGGTGTAGTGGTTGGCGATGAGCCACTCGGCCGCCGCGATGAAGTCGTCGAAGACGTTCTGCTTGTGCATCTTCATCCCCGCCCGGTGCCACTCCTCTCCGTACTCGCTGCCGCCGCGCAGGTTGGCCACCGCGTAGATCCCGCCCATCTCCATCCACACCAGGTTCGACACCGAGAACGACGGGGTGAGCGCGATGTCGAAGCCGCCGTAGCCGTAGAGCAGGGTGGGGTTCTGCCCGTCCAGCTTGATGCCCTTCTTGTAGGTCAGGAACATGGGCACGCGGGTGCCGTCCTTGGAAGTGTAGAAGACCTGCTTGGTCTCGTACTGGCTGGGGTCGAAGGCCACCCTGGGCTGGCGGAATAGCGTGCTCTTGCCGGTGGTGAAGTCGTAGCGGTAGACCGTGGCCGGCGTAGTGTAGCTGGTGTAGGTGTAGAAGGTCTCGGTGTCGTTGGTCTTGCCGCCGAAGCCGGCGGCGGTGCCGATGCCCGGCAGTTCCAGGTCCTTCAGATGCTTGCCGTCGGCACCGAAGATGCTGACCAGGGCACGCGCATCGTGCAGGTAGGAGATGACCAGCTTGTCCTTGTCGAGCAGGCTGACGTTGTCCATGGCGTCCTTGGACTCGGGCACGATCGTCTTCCAGTCCTTGCGGTCGGGATGGCGCAGGTCGATGGCGATCACGCGCCCGCGCGGCGCCTGCAGGTCGGTCTGGAAGTAGAACACCGGGCCGAGGTTGCCCACGAACGCATAGCGGGCATCGAAGTCGTCGAGCAGCCGCACCACTGGCGCGTCCTTCTGCCCCAGGTCCTTGTAGTAGAAGCGGTTCTTGGGATCGGTGCCTTGCCACACGGTGATGCCCAGGTAGGCGCCGTCATCGGTCACGAAGCCTCCGAAGCCCATCTCCTTGTTGTCCGGACGCTCATAGACCAGCACGTCTTCCGACTGGGGCGTGCCCAGCTGGTGGTAGTAGAGCTTCTGGAAGTAGTTGGCGCCGGTCATCTTGGTCTCGGCCTTGGGCTCGTCGTAGCGGCTGTAGAAAAAGCCCTTGCCGTCCTTGGTCCACGAGGCCCCGGAGAACTTCGCCCACTTGATCACGTCCGGCAGCTTCGCGCCGGTCTGCGTGTTCATCACGTGCCACTCCTGCCAGTCGGAGCCCGCGTCTTGCACGCTGTAGGCCAGCAGGCTGCCGTCGTCGGTGAAGGCCAGCCCGCCCACCGCCACCGTCCCGTCGGCGGAGAGGGTGTTGGGGTCGAGCAGCATCCGCGGCTCGCCCGCCAGTGAGTCCACCTGGTACCACACGCTCTGGTTCTGCAGCCCGGAGTTGCGCGCGAAGAAATAGTGGCTGCCCTCCTTGCGGGGATTGCCGAAGCGCTCATAGTTCCACAGCTCGGTCAGCCGCGCCTTGATGGCCGCGCGCTCCGGGATGGTGTCCAGGTAGGCGAAGGTCACTTTGTTCTGCGCCTCGACCCACGCCTTGGTCGCGGGCGAATTCTCGTCCTCCAGCCAGCGGTAGGGGTCGGTGACCTTGGTGCCGAAGTAGTCGTCGACCGTGTCCCCAGTGTTGGTCTGGGGATAGGTG